>JAQUXE010000024.1 GCA_028692555.1 Minisyncoccota bacterium | reverse complement strand
TAACTCTAAGAATTTATTTTTCATCAGTTTCATTTATTAATTCTCGATATATTGTTCCTAAAACTCCATTAACGAACTTTCTAGAACTTTCTCCACCAAAGTTTTTAGCTAGTTCAATTGACTCATTGATAGCAACCTTAGGAGGAACCTCGTCTACTTTTTCATAGAGTAATTCATATATCCCTATTCTTAGAATGTTCCTATCAAGAATGTTGATTTGATTAATAGGCCACTCGGGAGCTGTTTTTGCTATGATTTGATCTATTTCTTCTATTTTACCTTCAACTCCACGAATAAGAGACCAGATGAAATCATTACTTTCTAAGCCCTTGCCGAAATCTTCAATGTTCTTTTCAGTAATCCCTTCAAGGGCTCCTTTTTCCATTCCAAGAAAGTCCCATTCATAGAGACTTTGCATTGCTATTGAACGTGAAAGGTGCCTTGAAGCCATAGTTATTTATTTTCTGAACTTTCTTCGATCTCCTTCTTCCTTCTTTTCTGTTCTTTTTTCTCCAATTTTGCCATAACATTGATTACCTCTCTTCCTTTATAGAAGCCACAATATCCGCACGCGCTATGAGGTAATACTGGTTTTTGACATTTTGGACAAGAAACTAAATTAGGGGCCTTAATAAATATATTGCCTCTTCTTTTGTCTCTTCTTGATTGATTTTGTCTTTGTTTTGGTACTGCCATATGTTTTTATTATACATTTTTATTTATCTTTGTCAAAAGGTTTAAAGCTTTTTCTGTGCATTTCACAACCTCCATGTTTCTTAATTAATTTGAAGTGTTCGCGAGTTCCATAACCCTTATGTTTTTTAAAGTTATACTCTGGATATAGTTTATCATATTTTATCATTAGGCGGTCTCTAGTGACTTTAGCAATAATACTCGCAGCACTTACACAATATATTTTCCTATCAGCTTTAATTATAGATTCCTGACTTATTTCAATGTTAATTCCCATATTCCCATCGAGAATAAGATGATGGGCTTTTAATTTATTCTTTTTCTCTAGATTACGCACCGCTTTAATCATAGCTTCCTTGGTTGCTTCAAGTATATTTATCTTGTCTATTCTCTTTGGTGAAACAATGCCTATTCCCCATTTGTAACTATTAACAATCTCAAGATATAGCTCTTCCCTCTTTTTTTCGTTTAATAATTTAGAGTCTTTAACTCCTTTAATCCTCTTTGGTGAATCTAAAACAGCGGCAGCAACCACTGGTCCAGATAGCGGGCCTCTCCCTGCCTCGTCTATTCCTATAATGTTTTTTGACTCTTTTGGCATAGTTATAGTATAATAATAGCATATGAATATCCAAAACAACAAAAAAAGAATATTAGGTCAGATGGATATTATTTCTGAAATTAAGTTGGCTGAGAGAGAGAACAGATCAATAGATCTTTCTAATTCTATTATGTCCGATATATCAGCAATTACAGACAGGATAAAGGGAGGCCTTAATTTGGAGAATAGCGAAATAAAGGGTTCAATATTCTTAGGGGAAACTTTAGTTCTAGGAGAGCTCAATCTAGGAAACGTTGTTATTGAAGGGTCTCTCTATTTAGGAAATTCAGAAATAGATGATGATTTAATTTTAGAAAACGCAACTATTAAAGGTGCTATCAATTTAGTTGGGGCAAAAATAAGAGGAAGTGTTAATGCTAAGAATCTAACGACAATGGGATTTTTAAGTTTAAGCAAGACAGAAATTGAAGGAGATGTTATTTTAGAAAATGCAGATATTAAAAGTGCCCAATATGAAGATCTTAGTGTTAGGGGTGATTTGTTTCTAGGAACGGCAATAATTACAGGATCTCTTAATTTAGGAAAAATGACAAGTGAAGGGACAATTGATATGGAAGATGTTGGCATAGGAGGAAACCTTGTGTTGACGGGAGCAAAAAGTGGAAAGGGAGATATAGATACGACGACCATAAAGCTTGAAGGAAAAAAAATAGTTTAAATGAGTAAATTTACACACTTACATTTACACTCTCATTATTCTCTTTTAGATGGATTATCAAAAATAGACGACATATTAGATAAAGTAAAAGAGCTAGGAATGGATTCAGTTGCCTTAACAGACCATGGCGTTATGTACGGCGCTATTGAGTTTTACAAAAAAGCTAAAGCTAAAGGAATTAAGCCAATTATTGGTTGCGAGGTCTATGAATCTATCAACTCAATGGAAGATAAAGATTCTAACAAAAGACATCATTTAATTCTACTAGTTAAGAATAATAAGGGATATAATAATCTTGTTAAAATTGTAACAGAGTCGCACTTAAGGGGATTTTATTATAAGCCAAGAGTTGATTTTGATTTACTAGAAAAATACTCAGAGGGCCTAATAGCATCAACTGCTTGTTTGCAAGGAAGAATTCCCCAATTATTAATATCAAACAAAAAAGAAGAGGCAGAAGAGATGGTTAAAAAATACCAATCAATTTTTGGTAAAGAAAACTTTTATCTAGAACTACAACACCATCCCAATATTCCCGAGCAAGATAGGGTGAATAAAATGATGATTGAATTAGGTAAGAAAACAGGCGCCCCATTAGTGGCGACAAATGATTGTCACTATATTAATCAAGAAGATGCTGAAGCACAAGACATTATTATGTTAATTAATACAGGAGCTAATATCAACGACAAAGATAGATTGTCTATGCTAGGCGAGGACTTTAGTATTAAGACAGATGAAGAAATGATAAACGCTTTTAAAGATGTTCCTGAAGCAATAGCAAATACAAACAAAATAGCAAGTGAATGTAATCTAGAATTAACATTAGGAGAGTTCAAATTACCTCAATTTGATGTTCCTAATGGTAAATCAGCAGAAGAGTATCTAAAAGATTTATGCTACGTTGGAATTGAAAAGAAATACCCCGATGCTGATGAAGAAAAATTAAAAGAAGTAACTACTAGAGTTGATTATGAATTATCTGTAATTAATAAAACTGGTTTTCCTGGATACTTTTTAATTGTTCAGGACTTTGTTAATTGGGCAAAACAGCAAAGAATTGTTGTTGGTCCCGGGAGAGGTTCCGCTGGAGGATCAATCGTTGCCTACTTAACTGGAATTATCAATGTAGATCCATTAAAGTATAATCTTTACTTTGAAAGATTTCTTAATCCTGATAGAATTTCCCCTCCCGACATTGATTTAGACTTTACTGATAAAAGAAGGGATGAGGTTATAGCCTATGTTGCTCAAAAATACGGTAGAGATAAGGTTGCCCAAATTATTACCTTTGGAACTATGGCTGCAAGGGGCTCAATTAGAGATGTGGGCAGAGCTCTTGGATTAGAATATTCTTATTGTGATAAAATTGCTAAAATGATCCCCGTTGGTTTTAATTTGAATGACACATTAGAAAAAATAGAAGAATTTAGAACATTATATGAATCAGATGGTGATGCCGAAAGATTGATTGATTTAGCTTTTAAAATTGAGGGTTGTGCAAGACACGCCTCAACTCATGCTTGCGGAGTCGTGATTTCAAGCACTCCACTAGATGAATCTGTCCCTACTCAACATCCTACACAAGACGAATCAGGCCTTGTTACTCAATATGAAATGAATTCTGTTGAATCAATGGGATTATTAAAGATGGATTTTCTTGGTTTGAAGAATTTAACTACCATTGAAGAAACATTGAAAAGAATATATGCAGTGAGAGGTAATAATTTAGATATCGATAATATACCACTAGACGATGAAAAGACATTTAAGCTACTTCAAGCTGGCGACTGTATAGGTGTTTTTCAATTAGAGTCCGATGGAATGAGAAGATATTTAAAACAATTAAGACCAACAGAAATTGAAGATATTATTGCTATGGTTGCCCTTTATCGTCCTGGACCAATGCAACATATCCCTGAATATATTGATGGTAAGCACCAAAGGAAAAAAGTTCATTACTTACATCCAAAATTAGAGACAATACTTGGTACAACTTATGGTATTCCTCTTTATCAAGAACAAATTATGCGCATAGCTCAAGAGATGGCCGGATTTACCCTAGCCGAGGCAGATATATTAAGAAAAGCTATTGGTAAAAAAATTGAGAAATTGCTAATGGAACAAAAAGATAAGTTTGTCTCTGGAATTAAAGCAAATAATATTAGTGAAAAAATTGGAAATGAGTTGTGGCATTGGATAGAACCATTTGCTAGATATTCTTTTAATAAAAGTCATGCAGCTTGCTATGCCATAATTGCTTACCAAACAGCATATCTTAAAGCAAATTATCCTGTTGAATATATGGCAGCACTACTAACAGCAGAAGGAGGAGATTTAGACAAGGTTTCTATTCTAATTGAAGAATGTAAAAAAATGGAAATTGAAGTTTTGCCACCAGACATTAATGAAAGTTTTAGCAATTTCAGTGTGGTTCCAAATGAAAATAAGATTAGGTTTGGATTAAATGCTATTAAAAATGTTGGATA
>JAQUXE010000023.1 GCA_028692555.1 Minisyncoccota bacterium | reverse complement strand
TGAGTAAAGAAAGCATAAAAGATAAAATAAAAAAGGCTCCTTAGGTAGTTAACCGTTCGGATCCTTTTTGACTTTGATGTTTACTTTATATCATTTTTATATAAAGCGTGTCAATATTAAATGGGTGACTAACGGGATTTGAACCCGTGCAAACACCTCCACAGGGTGTTGTGCTACCACTACACCATAGCCACCATGAATGTGTCCCCGGCGCGAATCGAACGCACAACCTACAGATTAGAAGTCTGTCGCTCTATCCAATTGAGCTACGGGGACATATATACTTAATATCAAAATTATTGATAAAAGGCAAGAAAATATTTTGACGAGAAAAAGGAAAAGTGATATAAGTTAATATGTAACGGGGTATAGTGAAACGGCTATCACGAGTCCTTTGGGAGGATTTATTCTGAGTTCGAATCTCAGTACCCCGAAGGCAATTTGCGAGTGTAGCTCAATGGTAGAGCGACAGCCTTCCAAGCTGTACATGAGGGTTCGATTCCCTTCACTCGCTCCAATGAAAAAAGTTGCCGTCGTTGGTGGCGGAGTTATAGGTCAATATATTTCTTGGAAATTAAGCGAGGCAGGTTATGATGTTTCTGTTTTTGATTATAGGAAAAAAGAATATTTGAAAGATAAGTCCTGTTCGGTTTTGGTTTCAGAAAGAATAAAAGATTTTATTCCTATTACTGATAATATAATAGAAAATACAATAGATTATTGTGATATTAATTTTTCTAGAGGAAAAACAACTCTTCAATTTAGTCCGTGCCACCTAGCTCTTAATAAAGAAAGATTAATGGAACTGCTTTTAAAATTAAATAATGAAAGTGGAACAAGATTTTTCTTTGAAACAAGGATAAGAAAAATACCTAAGGATTTTGACTATATCATTGGTTGTGATGGAGCTGATTCTACAATCAGAAAACTGATGAATCTTAAGGCACCTCAATTAAAAATGGGAGTGCAGTGGTTTTTAAATCAAAAAGATGAGTCAAAAACAACCGAAACATTTCTTAGGAAAAATGGTTTTACGTGGAGGATTCCTAGGGGTGATAATATTGAGTGCGGTTTTTTTGGTGAGAGTGAAGAAAGAGGAAGTGGAATGAAGGGAGCGTTAATTCCATCACCAAGATTTCCATTAATTAATGCTGGTTTAATTTTTTCAAATCAAGACAATGTTGTTTTATGTGGTGACTCAATGGGACTAACGAAACCATGGAGCGGGGGAGGGATAATATGGAACCTTTATGCTTCTGACATATTAATTAATAATTTTCCTAATTTTAAAAAGTACAAAAAAGAAGTAATTAAATTCTTTTGGTGGAAAATACTAAAAGGAAAGATTCTTAATGCAATAGTCCATTTTTTAGGAAGATATTTTCCATATATTATACCAAGGAAAATAAAGTACGATAATGATTTTTCAGTTGCTTTTACTTCTGAAAAGTGATAGGGTTATCTATATCAATCTATGTTTTTATTTAACAAAAAAAAGAAAAAAATAGATAATGTAGAAGATGCAGCTAGGAAAATTGAAGAACTAGAGCTAAGAATAGAGGAGCTTTCTTTAGAGATTGATAAAATGCAGAAAGAAAGTGAATTATATATTCAAAAGGCTAAATTAATTAGATATAATCCCTTTAATGAAATGGGAGGTGATCAAAGTTTTACTCTGGCGTTACTAAATAAAAGTAACGATGGAATAGTTATCACTTCAATTTTTAATCAAGAAAAAAGTAGAGTTTTTGGAAAAGAGTTATCCAAGGGAAAATCAACTCATTGCCTTAGCACGGAGGAAAAGAGTGTTATTGATGAAATGAAAAAGTATGGAAAAGAAAACCGAAACAATTAATCGTCCGCCGGTAGTTGTCATATTGGGACACATTGATCACGGCAAAACATCTTTATTGACTTCAATAAGGGATTTTAAGGTTTTAGAAAAAGAAACAGGTGGCATTACTCAACATGTTGGAGCATATCAAGTAGTCCACAATGAAAATAAAATTACTTTTATTGATACTCCTGGACACGAATCTTTTTCAGCAATTAGAGCCAGGGGCTCAAACTTAGCAGACATTGCTATTCTAGTTATTGATGCTGTTGAGGGAATTAAAAAACAAACTAAAGAAGCAATTGAACATATTAAAAAATCAAATGTTTTAACAATAGTTGCTTTTAATAAGATGGATAAGCCAGGTGCTGATCCTGAAATGGTTAAACAGCAATTATTTAAAGAAGACATCTTAGTAGAGTCATATGGTGGTACGGTGCCATCAGTAGAAATATCGGCCCTAACCGGAAAAGGAATTACTGATTTATTGGATATGATTTTGTTAGTAGCAGAAATGGAGGATCTAAAAGCAGAGACAAATAAAACAGAAGGGGTAATTATAGAATCATATATGGATCCACAAAAGGGGCCAACATCAACTGTTTTAATTGAAAAGGGAAATTTAAAAAAAGGCGACTATATTGGAACGGAATCATCTGTTGGAAAAGTTAAATACTTGGGCGACTTTTTAGGAAAAGAAATAGAAGAGGCAGATCCATCAGACCCAGTTATAATTATAGGTTTTGAAAATGTTCCAATGGTAGGGGAGAGAATGTATGTTTATCAAAGCATTGATGAGGCAAAAACAAAGATTAAGGAAAAGGCCAATGGATATAATTTTGACGACGACTCTAATCAAGACAAGAAATATCTTAATTTGATTATTAAGGCAGATGCTCTTGGTTCAATTGAAGCAATTAGAGAGATATTAAATATTTTACCTCAAGAAACAGTTGGTATAAGAATAATTAAAGCAGAAGTTGGCAATGTTTCAGAAACAGATATTCGTCTTGCCAGGGGAGGAAATGCATCAATAATTTCTTTTAGAACAAAAATAGACAAAATAGCAGAAATTACAGCCGAGAAGGAAAATACTAAAATACACGAATTTAATATTATATATGAATTGTCTCAAAAGGTTAGAGAGTTAATGGAAAGAAAGTTAGTTAAAGAAAAAGAAAGAACTGAATTAGGAAAAGTTGATGTTTTAGCAATTTTTAGAACAGAAAAGAATAGACAAATTGTCGGAGGTAATGTTATAGAAGGGGAGGTGCCTAAAAGTGCAATGCTTGAAATAATGAGAGATGGAGAAAAAGTAGGATCAGGAAAAATAGTGGGACTTCAGTCAGGTAAAAAAGATTGCGATGTTGTTAAAAAAGGAAAAGAAAGCGGAATACTTTATCAGGGTAGCGAGAGAATTAAAGAAGGTGATGAATTAATTATATACAGGGAAGATTACGTTAAAGAGCAACTATGAATCCAAGAGTAGAAAAAGTTAATAATTTAATAAAAAAAGAATTAGGCAATATTCTTTTAAGAGAGATAGATATTTTTCCTGGGACGCTAATGACATTGACAAGAGCTGAGTGTTCGCCTAATCTATTTGAGTGTAAAGTTTTTATCTCTGTTATTCCTGAAAATAGTGCTGATGATATAATGAAAATGCTCAACAGGAATATATATGATATACAGCAGGTATTGAATAAAAAACTTAATATGAGGCCGGTTCCTAAAATATTATTTTGCAAAGAAGAAAAAACTATAGAGGCACAAAAGATAGAAAAACTTTTATCAAGTATTGAAAAAAAAGATTAAAATTGCTATTCTTGTCTTATGGCGTGGTGGCCAAGCAGTAAGGCAAGAGTCTGCAAAACTCTCATGCGCGGGTGCAATTCCCGCCCACGCCTCCAAACACGCCTCGGTGCTGGAATTGGTATACAGGGCGGACTTAAAATCCGCTGGTCTTAGACCTTGAGGGTTCGAGTCCCTCCCGAGGCACAAAAAAACACGCTATTGAAGCGTGCTTTTTCTTTATATCTCTAATATCTCAATGTATGCTTCTCTTATTCCGAAGTCCACGGCTTCTTGAGTGGTAGCAAACCATATGTCTACCCAATAAGGGCCCTTTCTACGGTTCATTCTATCTTCAACAACGAAGACCTTATCTCCAAAATATTCAGGTATTTTAATTTCTGTTCCAAAGGGTAGCATATTATTTGCTACAATACCTTCTTTAACATGAATACCTGAAGCAGTTGTAAAGGGATCTTCATTTGTTTGCCAAACAGTTGAAGAGTATGCTGTAACAATTACTTTAACTAGATTTGGCTTGTCTTCTTCCTCTCTTGAGAAAGTCATTAAGATATTATTTTCTTCTTTTTGTTTATTGTCCGTCAATTCCACACTTGATTCAACTATTAATGTTGAGGCCAAGAAGAAGAAAAGTGCAATTGCCGGGATTACGATATATATTTGTTTTTTATGCATATAACTAAATCCTGCTTAGCAGGACTAAACATATTGTCACCTATAATATATATTTTGTCAATGGTTTTTTCCACATAGTAAAAATATCTTGATAATATGAAATCTTTGTGTTATAAGGAATTATATGGAAAATCAAACATTACAAAAGCTAAACGATACCGTTTCTGTTCCTCGCCCAGGAGAACTTATTGA
>JAQUXE010000022.1 GCA_028692555.1 Minisyncoccota bacterium | reverse complement strand
ATATTTTTAATTTTACTTATATCGGATACATATATTTTTTGATCACCAGGCCTCCATTCGCTAATTTCGTATTTGAACTTTTTATTAGAAATCTTTTCTAAGATATCAAATAATTCCCAAATAGATAGAGAATATTCGCCTCCTCCACCAATATTAAATGCTTTACCTTTCATTTGTTCGATGTTTTGAAAAGCAAGATCATAAGCTTCTAGTAAATCGTCAATAAACAAAACGTCTCTAGTTTGTTTTCCGTTTCCATAGATAGTTACAGGTTTATCAAATAAAAGAGAATTAATAAACCAAGCTAGCCATCCCTGTTCTTCTATTCCAAACTGATGGGGACCATATATACCTGATTGTCTAAAGACAACAGTTTTCAAATCATATATTCTTGTCCAGTCAATAGTGTATTGATCTCCTGATCCCTTGGAGCATCCGTAGGGCCCACAAAAATCAAGCCCTCTCTCTTCGTTTATACCAATAACATCTTCATATCTATAACGCTTCTCTTCTTCTATTGTTTTGATATCGGCCATTTCTCCATAAACCTTATTAGTACTTGTGTAAATAAGAGAAGCTTCTGGGGCATATTTTCTTAAAGCCTCTAAAACATTAAAAGTTCCCAAAGCATTAACTTCAAAATCTTCACGTGGATTAGAAACAGATGTTACCATAGTTACTTGAGCAGCTAAATGTAAAACATATTGAGGTTGATAATTTTTAAAGGCATTTTCAATTTCTTGAGAATCTCTAATGTCTCCTTTAATGAAAACAATGTTTGGATTATTCTTAAATTGTTCTAGATTTTCTTTTGCACCAACCCTAGAAAGATTATCAAAGATTATTACTCTATATCCTTTTTCGAGGTAATATTTTGTAGCATTGGTTCCGATAAAGCCACAGCCACCTGTTATTAAAATAGTTTTTTTCATATTTTGTCTAGAAAGCCTAGATCTCGAGGAAAATCAATTGTTGGTTTTTCCTCTCTAATCTTTGGAACTTCCTTGTAATTATTATTCTTGATCCACCCATTCAAAGTGTAGAAGTAGGCAGATCCTTTTTTATTTTCAATTGGCTCGTAATCAGCTAAGCAATCATCGCTTACCCAGTTAGCCATTTTCAGTGTCTCTTTAGATGGATTAATTGTTATATGTCCATAAAGAGGGGGAATGATTGCAGAGTCTCCTTTCTTAGCTTTTATTATATATATATCTTCAACTGGATCAATTCCTTTTTGCATTAAAAATATTGCTTCTCCTTCTAAGACAGTATAAATTTCTGGGTGGCCTTGCTTATGGAAATGACCTTTAGTTTTAATATATTCTTCATTGATAATTAGTGAGGGAATGACTGTTATGTCGTACCTTAGGTTGCCATCTTTCTTTAGGCCTCTATACATATAGTATATTTCTTTTTCAGGCTCATATATCTTGTCATTAAAAAGAACCGTTTTTATGTCTTTTAATTTTCTAATGTCTGGGTTCTTTAATTCCATATCCTCTTCTCTTTTAAATACCATTTATTTATTTCTACGAATCTTTTTGAGGGCTCAACGATCTTTTCAATCGCAAATCCCTTTAATTCTTCATTTATTATATAATAATAGTTTGGTGCATATAGAGGAATCACAGGAGCATCTTCAATAATTAATGCCTCTAGTTCTGATAATGCACTTAATCTTTCTTCGTTTTCAAGTGTTCTTATTTTCTCAATGGTTTCATCTGCTTTAGTGCTTTGATAGAGTGATAAGTTTAATCCTGGATCAACTCTTTGTGAAGAGTGGTAGAAAGGAGTTGGTTCAAGTATTCCTCCTAATTGAACTCCGAAAAGTAAGATATCAAAGTCCCTGTTTGTTATTACTTTTTTTATAGCACTAGCATCATATGTCTTTATTTCAATTTCAATTCCATATTTTGCCCACTGTTCTTTAATATCTTCTGCTGTTTTGATTAATTCAGGGTGAGTAGTTGTTTTTAAAACAAAAGACATTTTAATTTCCTCTCCTGGAACAATAAAACAAACTTCATTCAATTTCTTAATAGTAGATGCTTTAACAATGCCATTTCCTTTGGTTAAATTGTTAGGAACCAAAATATCATCTTTGTATTTTTCTTGGAAAAGAATTACAGCGTCTTTTGTTTCTTGTCCAAAATATCCAGAGATATTTCCTGATGGATAAATATCTTTATCTTCAGACAAGCATTCTTGAAGCTTTCTTACTTCTGCGTTATTGCTTCCGACTTGTAGTGTTTTGGTAAATTGGAATCCGCTAGACCTTTCAATAGTTTTTGTTCTGACTTCATCTTTAATTATATATCCATTCTTCTCCAATAACTTAAGTCCTTCTTCTTCATTGAATGAAAATATCTTCTCAGGATTTGGTAAGCTATAGAAGCTTGATAGGAAGGGGGAGTTTAGTTCTCTTGAAGTTAATAGCGTGAGCGCTTGTCTTACCTCTTTATTATCTAATGGTTTTCTTTGATTGTTTAAGAATAAGTTGTAATAGCTTGGCATTTCAACAATTTGAGCATTTTCATAATAAGCAATACTTGTTGAGGTAATTCTTCCTCTTTCATAATTCCTTCTTAGTTCATCTTCACTATTGAAGAAGAATAACTCAACTTTGCTTATATATGGGGGATCATCATAATAGTTAGCATTACGTAGAAGAACGATTGATCTAATTGTCTTGTCATTATTTTGATTAACTTTTCCTATTTTGTAAGGACCGCTTCCAATTGGATGAAAAATATTTAGCTGGATGCTTGAAGTCATTGCCTGAAAGGTTTTTCCTTCCCAGATATGCTTTGGCATAATCTTAAGATTGACTAGAGATTCCTTAAAACCTGTATATGTTTGTCTTAAAGTTAAAAGCGCGCTATAGTCTGAAGTTTTTTCAATCTCTACTCCTAGCCAGTTTGTTCTAAGAGGGCTTGAGTATTCTGTTTTCTGAACCAATTCAATTGTGAATATTACGTCATCGATTGTTAACAATGCACCGTCGTGCCATTTAACATTATTTTTAATTGAAAAAACAATGTTCCTTCCTCCGTTCTCAATTGCGTATTCGCTGATTAAGTCGGGAATAATTTCACCTTGGCCATTATATTTCATTAATCCAGAGAACAATAACTCAACTAAGTCTTTATCTGTGTCAGAGATTGATGAGTATAGGGGATTGATTAGTTGAGGTTGTCCAATTATGCCTTCTTTGATGTGCCCATAATTAGCTGGAACAATAATAGTATTGTTGATATAGAAAGCATGAAGACATATTGAAAGGGAGGCTATAAAAATTACAAAAACTGTAGCAAAGAAAATTCTTTCCTTTTTTCCTAAAATTCTAAAAAATTGTAGCCATTGCTTTCTCGATGGCCACTTGTTTTGTTTTATCATTTTTTAAGATAGCAAGTTTAGAATAGTAAGAACAATAAAAGCCACTACTAGAACAACTGTTCCGTACATTAACTTTTTTTGCACTCCTCTTCTTGTGCTATAAGCTTCTCCACCACCACCAAAAGCAGAACCTAATGCAGTCCCACGCTGTTGTAAGAGAATTAGAATAACAAGCAATACAGATATTATTATTTGTGCGATAAGTAATTGATCTTTCATAAGATTGCTGAGGTCAGTTTTTCTGTGCCCCAAATTATTAATGTTGAAAAGAAAAGATTATTAAGTCCGACTATATTAAACATGTATGAAGGAAATAATTCATTGACTAACCATATCAGGGAAAGCATAATAACAATAGAGAATAAATTGAATGTTATTAATCTTATAGGTAGAGTTATTAAGGAGAGTAAGGGCCTTATAAAGAATAATAATAAGCCTGTAACTGCTCCTACAAGTAATATAGTCTTTATCTCTCCATCATAGCTAACCATTGGAAGGAGATATATAGAAGCGCTAATTCCGATTATTCCGGAGATGACCTTTACTATCAATCCGTTCATATGCTATTATGATAGCAGAATAATTATTAAAGTCAATATATATTATGAAGAAAACAATAACTTACAGCGTCATTATTATATTAATAATGTTTGCTATGGGTATCTATTTTTACCCTGTAATGCCTGAACAAATTGCATCGCATTGGAATGCTCAAGGAGAAGTTGATGGTTATATGTCTAAGTTCTGGGGATTGTTCTTTTTGCCATTGCTTATAGCATTTATGAATGTCTTAATGTTTCTTGTTCCTAAGATTGACCCCAAAAGAAGTAATATAGAAAAATTCCAAGAATCATACGGAAAATTTATTGTTATATTTAATCTTTTTATGCTCTACATCTTTTCCTTAACCATAGCATGGAACTTAGATTACAATTTTGATATGACTGTGGCAATACTTCCTGCCTTTGCAATTTTTTTCTATTTCACTGGTCAATTAATAGGGAAGGCTAAAAGAAATTATATGATAGGAATTAAATTACCATGGACATTAGATAATGATATTGTTTGGGACAGAACACACAGAAAAGGGGAGAAGGTTTTTAAAATTGTAGCTATTACAACCCTTTTAGGAATATTCTCTAGGGATTTTGCCTTCTTATTTATGTTT
>JAQUXE010000021.1 GCA_028692555.1 Minisyncoccota bacterium | reverse complement strand
CGGCAAATGTTTTACCTTCTGTAAAACAACCCTCGTATGTTATTATTTCTGCACAATATCTACCATCATCTCCACGTCTAACTAAAACCTTAATCTCTTTAGGGAATAAAAATCTAAGCTTATTTATGTCTTTAATTGTTTTAGTGTTTAATTCTTCCATATCTCTATATATTACAGACGCAGAAAGGAGTATTTTATTACACTATGCCTCCATAAACTTCTTGAGCTGTCTCATTGCTCGATGAATAGTTACTCTAGCTGCCCCATTGGACTTGCTTAGCGCCTTAGCAACTTCTGAGACGGGCTCTTGTTCAATGTAATACATTGAAAGAGCCACTCTGTAATCATCATTTAGTTTGTCCATTGCAGTCAACACCACTCTCATATCGTCATTTAAGACAGCATCTTTCTCAATGTCCTGATTATTGTCCAGAACGGTGTCCATATTGTCCACATTGATTGGATTGTGGTCTTTTGTCCTGTAATAGTCAAAGATTAAGTTTCTGGCAACCTTAAAAAGAAATCCATGAGGATTTTTAACTTCCTTGTCTTCTGATATTTCTTTCCATAAACGAGTAAATGTTTCCGATGTAATGTCTTGAGCTAGCGCCTCATTGTTTACCTTAAAAAAAACAAAACGGTAGATCTTATCTACATGCTCATCATATATCTGCGAAAAGAATTGTTCTTTAAAGTTGTTTGGTTGCATTTAGTAAGTTATTAATGTCCAAGTTGGTGTCCAAGTATTGTCCACATTGTGTCCAAGTTGTCCACATTGTGTCCACATTGTCCAAGTTGGTGTCCAAGTTGTCCAGAATAGTGTCCAAGTTGTCCAGAATGGTGTCCACATTGTCCAGAATGGTGTCCAAGTGGACAAACTCGTGTCCACAATCAATACGATTGATTTATTTCGTATGTTATTGTTTTTCCCCCTCCAGTTGTTAGTAATATTTTCAAATCTTTCAATCCTTTCAATTCTCTTCTAATTGTTCGAGGATTAGTTTCTGGAAAAAAATCACATATTTGATTGGGTTTCAATTGTCCGCGATTCTGGAGCATTTCTAAAACTTTCAATTGGACTGCTGAAAGTTCTTCATAATTAATACTTCTGCTCTTTTTTATTTCTTTCTTGATTAGTGGCTTTTCTTCTTTAACAACTTCCTTTTTTTCTTCTTTTTTCTCAATCTTAGGAGAAAATGATTCTTTGAATAAATTATATTGTTCTTCTAAAATTAAGAAATTCTCACTATCTGTCCAGCCCTGCTCTTTAGCAATAGAAAAATAGGTCTTTAAAAGTTCAATTTTAGTAAAGACCTTTTTAGTTGCTTCCTCTCTTTTATCGGTCGCAATTAAGACAGATTTTCCATTGGCGATATTGGAAAAGAATAATATATCTAACGCCTCTTTTCTAATAGCAAATTTAAGAGGCTCCTCTTTTGGAAAGAGTCCTGTTACCTTGTATAAGGCATTGGTTAATCTTATAATCTTCTCCTCCTGCATTAAGTGGTATTATAGGATAAAGACAACGAAAAGTCAACGAATAAAAATACAGGGCCTATTGTCCTGTATTTTATCATCCTTACTCATATTTTTATTATCCCAAGTCATCACTTTTAAATACAATAATTTTTATGATACGCTTAAATAAAATGATCAAGGCATTGAGCTTAAATTTAAAAAATACCACAAATGTTTTGAATGGCAAACTATTCTCCCTCGTCTTTTTTATCTTTTTTAATGAGAACACTTCCCATTGAAACTAACTTACTGCCTGAATAAACAAGAAAGGTTGCCAATAATATCCAAGAGAACATATTAAGCATAAGGGTTGTTGCTCCTCGTGGAACTAAATCCTTTATATACTCACCTATCATTCCCCCTATTTGCCCCTCCAGTCCTCCGCTTGTTTGAGAAACAGTTTCGGGTTCCTCAAAAGTAAATATCTGAGGAAATTCACTTTGAGCAGTAAAATTAAGATAAGTTGAGTAAATAGTCCCAAAAACTAACAGTATTCCAGAAGCAATTAAAATCCAACCTATTATTTTTTTCATATATTTATTTTTTAGACTTTACCAAAGACCTTTTTTTTGAAAATAATCTTAAAACAATTTCATTTTTTTCTGTTTCAACCTGAATTTTGTCTCCGTCTTTTATTTCTCCAATAACAATTTTAAATGCCATTGGATCTAATATCAATTTTTGAATAATTCTCTTTAATGGTCTTGCTCCCAAGGATGAATCAAAGCCCTTTTCTGCAAGTAATTGTTTTGCTTTTTCACTTACAGATATTTTAATGTCTTTTTTCTCTAGTCGTTTTTGAACCTTTTTAAGTTCTAAATCAACAATCTGCTTAATTTCTTCAGCGCCAAGATAATCGAAGATAACAATCTCATCGATTCTGTTTATAAACTCAGGCCTGAATTTCTCCTTAAGAGCTTCTTGGACTTTATCTTTCAATCCTTCTTTTTGACTTGCCTTGCCATTATCAATAAATCCTAAGGGCGCTCCTTTAGCTATAATATCAGAGCCAATGTTTGATGTCATTATTAATATAGTGTTTTTAAATGAAACTACCCTGCCTTTTGAATCAGTTAGTCGTCCATCTTCAAGAACTTGTAATAGAATATTGAATACTTCGCTGTGAGCTTTCTCAACCTCGTCTAAAAGAATTACGCTGTAAGGTCTTCTCCTTACCTTATCAGTCAATTGTCCTCCTTCTTCGTGACCAACATATCCGGGAGGGCTTCCTATCATTTTAGAAACATCAAACTTTTCCATATACTCAGACATATCTACTCTAATCATTGCGTTTTCATCATTGAATAGAAACTCTGCTAGTGCCTTAGCGGTCTCTGTCTTACCTACTCCTGTTGGCCCTAGAAACATAAAGGAACCAAGTGGCCTGCCCTCTTCTGATATTCCAGCCCTTGATCTTCTAATAGCGTTAGAAACGGCCTTAATGGCTTCTTCCTGATCAATTACTCTCTTGCCAAGCTCTTTCTCCATCTTCTCTAGCTTGTATGACTCAGATTCCAATAATCTTGTCACAGGAATGCCAGTCCAGCGAGAAACAACACGAGATATTTCCTCTGGTCCAATTTCTTGTTTAAGTATTGGATTTTGTTTTTGTAATCTTACAATTTTGTTATCCTGCTTCTTTAGCTTAGCAAATAAATCAGGCAATGTTCCATATTTAATCTCTGCCACCTTTTGTAAGTCACCTTCCTTGAGCAATCTCTCAAGTTCATACTTATTCTTTTCAATCTCTTCTTTTAGGTCTTTAATGTGATGAATTGTTTCTTTCTCTGTGTTCCATCTTACTGAGAATGTCTTTTCTTTATCCTTGTATTCAGACAGCTCTTTATTAATCACCCTTTCTCTTCTTTCTAATACCTCTTTTTCTTTAGGTGTTGCAGTTTGTAGCTCTTTTTTAATTGCCTCTCTTTCAATCTCTCTTTTTTGTATTTCTTTTTTAAGATCTTCTAATTCTATTGGATTAGATTCAATCTCTAGCCTTAAAGCAGACGATGCTTCATCAATTAAATCAACTGCTTTATCGGGCAAGAATCTGTCTGTAATGTACCTTGCTGATAATTCTGCTGCCGCAGTTAAAGCTGAATCCTTAATTTTTAAACCATGATGAAGCTCATATTTCTCCTTTATTCCTCTTAGTATTGAAACAGTATCTTCTATTGTTGGTTCAGCAACATATATTGGTTGAAACCTTCTTTCTAGTGCAGCATCTTTTTCAATATATTTCTGATACTCCTTTAAAGTTGTTGCTCCAATAGCACGAAGCTCTCCCCTTGCTAATGATGGTTTTAATAGGTTAGAAGCATCAATTGCGCCCTCTGCTGAACCAGCTCCAATAATAGTGTGAAGCTCATCAATAAATAATAGATATTGTCCTTCTTTTTTCCTTATTTCTTTTAATAATGCTTTAATTCTTTCTTCAAACTCACCCCTAAATCTAGTGCCAGCAATTAATAATCCTAAATCCAAACTAATAACTTCTTTATCTTTTAAGCTTTCGGGAACTTCTCCTCTTATTATTCTTTGAGCAATTCCTTCAACAATAGCTGTTTTGCCCACCCCTGGCTCTCCAATCAAAACTGGATTATTCTTTGTTCTTCTAGAAAGAATCTGCATCAACCTCCTTATCTCATCATCTCTACCAACTACTGGGTCAAGTTTTCCTTTTTTTGCTAAATTAGTTAAGTTTATAGTATATTTCTGCAGTATTTTTTGCTTTGCTTCTGGGTTTGGACTAGTGATTCTTTCTCCTCCTCTAATATCATTAAATACTTTTTGAGCTGAATAGTAATCCATCTTTTCATTTCCATCTGCTGTTCTTAAAAATCTTGCTTTTGATAATACTTCATTAGCTAATGTTTCTGAAGACAAAATAGCTAAGAAAAGGTGCTCTAGGGATATGAAATCATCGCCCATATTAAATGATTCTTCTCTTGCCCTTTCTAGCGTGTTGGCCATATCTTGAGTGAGATAAAATTGTCCCATTGGTTGAGTTGATGATGCTGTAGGAATTCTTCCTAATGAGCTAGTTATCTTCTTATATAAATCATCAATGTCTACACTCATTTTGTCTAAGTAATTTAAGACAATGTTTTCTTTGTCTGCAATAATACTCAAAAGCAGATGCAATGCATCAATGTGCTGTTGCCCCATTTCTCTTGCGATATTCTGAGCATTAACTATTGTTTTTTGTGCTTTGTTTGTAAAATTTAATCCGTCCATATGCCTATATT
>JAQUXE010000001.1:3863-97389 GCA_028692555.1 Minisyncoccota bacterium | reverse complement strand
AAGAGATAATCATCATTTTTGGTCAGCTCTTTTGTTTTCTCAAATATACATTAACGAAATTTCAACTCAAGATTTGAGCGAAATAATGCAAGCGATAGCGAGTCATGACAAAGATAATTTAAATATCATTAATAATATTACCGCGTGCTTGATTCTGGCAGACAAGTCAGACGTTCATAGAACTAGAGTAAAAGAAAGAAATATTGAAAAAATTAGAGAAGATATCCACGACAGGGTAAATTATTCTGTTATTAAGAACGATTTAAAAATTAGTAAAAAAAATAAGCAGATTACGCTTAAGCTAGAAATTGATACAGAGATTACCAAGCCAATGGATTATTTTGAGATATTTTTAGAAAGAATGATTTATTGTAGAAAGGCAGCTAATTTTATGAAATATGATTTTGTTCTAATTATTAATAATTTTAAGTTGTCTTAAAGTTCTTAACACAGAAAGTTTTCAGGGGCGGTATTCCATTAAAACAAATAGAGCTATAGCTTGCTGTATATGCGCCAGTAGTAAAAATATATAATCTATCGCCCTCCTTTATATTGCTATTCAATTTATACTTATTTTTCTCATATAAAATATCATAACTATCGCAAGTCGGTCCAGCAAGAATATATTCTTGAAGTTTCTTAGATTCTTTCTCAGGAAATATGGGGTACTTTATTGCCTCATCTATTGTTTCAATTAACCCACCAAATTTCCCAATATCTAGATACATCCATTTATTATTGCTTGTTACAGACTTTTCAGAAATCATAATAATCTCTGAAACAATCACACCACAATCTCCAACCATTGATCTTCCTGGCTCAACTATTATTTCTGGTAGTTTTTCTCCAAAATCTTCTTTCAAGAATCTTGTAATTTCTTTTGAGTAAGCATCAAGGTCTTTTGTTGGCTTTAAGTAATCAGAAGGAAATCCTCCTCCAATATTTATCATTTTTAATTCCACCCCTTTTTCTTTTAGGGCGTCAAATAGATATTTACACTGGGCAATTGCATTGTCCCATTGAGCAATATCTCTTTGTTGTGATCCAACGTGAAAAGATATTCCATAAGGGACAAGTCCTAATCTCTTTGCACTTAAAGCAAGGTGGAATATGGTGTCTGGATGAGCGCCAAACTTTTTAGACAATGGCCAGTCAGCTCCATTTCCATCACATAAGATTCTAAAAAATACTTTTGAATTTTTTGCTTGTCTAGATATTTTTTCTAAATCACTCAAAGAGTCGGTCGCAAAAAGACGAACTCCTTTCTTATATGCATATGAGATATCACATTCTTTCTTAATGGTGTTTCCGTAGCTTAAATTCTCTGGTGAAGCTCCAAGTGATAAAACTTTATTAAGTTCAAAAATTGTAGCAACATCAAAACAAGAACCTTTTTTTATTAAAGTCCTTAGAACTTCTTCGTGAGGATTAGCTTTAATTGCGTAGTATATTTTAGCGTAAGGGATGCTCTTTTTAAGGTGATCGTAGTTTTTAGATACTTTTGTAAGGTTAATCAAGAGGAATGGAGTTTCTTTTTTTTGTGCAAAGCTTTTAACAAAACTAAAATCTTTTTTGTTTATAAATCGTTCTATTTTTGACGACATATTTTTTTTATAATTTAAAATTATACTCTTCTTTTTCTAAATGTCAAATTCTTCCCAAGATTATTCTTTTATGCTATAAAGCAAAAGCTGTTCTTTGAAAACGGCAGGAGATTATGATGAGAAAAAGCTTATATTTTGCAATTATTGCATCTTTAATTGCTCTTATTGTTTGTGGTCATGCTATCACGAATCAAGAAAGAGTAATTGTTATTTCTGGCCATTATGACTGGAAGCCAGTAATGTGGCAACAGGGAGACGAAATCGTCGGAATTGGGCCCGACATCTGTAAAAGTATCTTTACAGATATGGGAATGAAGTCTGTGTCTAGATATGTTGGTTCTTGGGAACAAGTCCAACAGAAAGCTAGAAATGGCGAAATTGATGTTATTGTCGCCTTATACAAAACAGAAGAAAGAGAAGAGTACCTTTACTTTTCTGATCCCTATACAGTAGATCCAATCTCTGTGTTTGTAAAAGAAGACAATGAATTTAACCCTCAAGAGAAAGAAGATCTTCTTGGCAAAAAAGGGATCGTCACTATTGGTGATAGTTATGGCCAGGAAATTGACGATATGATTACAAGCAAGATGCTTGATGTCGTCGAGGTCAATACTCCCCAAGAGGCATTCTCTATGCTAATTGAAGAACGTGCAGATTACTTCTTGTACAGCACTTATGCAGGAGAAAGAAGTTCCTTTGAGGGGATAAGAGATGCTGGCATCATTGCAAACCAATATTTCTATATCGGCATTTCTAAAAACTCTCCAATTGCTGGAAAACTCCCTGAGATTAATAGAATCTTAGAGGAGTATAAACAAAATGGAATCATAGAAGATTTCATCGAGGCGTCGCGCTAATGTGACCCTCTTTTTTTATTGCATTTTATAAGATAATTTGTTAATTTTATTATGGTGGTTTGAATGTTAAGAGAAACAGCAAATGAAGAAACTAGAAAGGACATAGAGATCCTTAAAAGGTATTCTAATATAACACCTTTCGATGAAAAAGATATTTCAAGGGCAATATCTTTAATTGAGATGGGTTATCTTAGAGTTGATTATAGGGGAAATGGTTATTTAACAGACTTGGGAAAAAAATTCCTAAGTCTTGTTTATTTTAAAGCGACTTTCTGTTAATATATTAAAGTATGAAAAAAGATAAGACAGAAATAAGATATGACATATTATCTAACGAATGGATAATAATATCGCCCAAAAGAGGAGCGAGGCCAAACAACTTTCAAGAAATAAAGGATTGTCCTTTTTGTGATATAGAAGATCAAGAAGAACCAAAGCATTATTTCTATAAAGGTAAAGAAAATAAAGAGAAGAAGTGGACTACGATTGTTATTCCTAATAAGTTTCCTGTTTTTGAAGAAGATTGTACTATAGAAGAGATTATAGAAAATAATCTTTACGTTAAGAAGATATCTCCTGGATTTCACGACCTAATAGTCACCAAAGAACATGACAAATTCATATCAGATCTTCCATCAGATAGGGTGGAAGAATTCTTTGTTTGTATTAAGAGTCTCTTGATTGAATATAAAAAAAGTGGAATTGTAAAACAAGTTGCTATTTTCCATAACAGAGGAGAGAAGGCAGGAGCCAGTCAACCTCACCCTCATTACCAAGCGCTTGCATTGCCAATCATAGAGAGAGAGCATCAAAATGAACTAAATAATTTTAAAAAGTTCTATAGTAAAAATAATAAATGTCTTCATTGCGAGATTAATAAGATTGAGAAGGGCAACAAAAAAAGATTAATCGCTGAGAATGATGACTTTATTGCTTTTTGTCCTTTTGCTCCTAAAATGTTATTTCAAATTATTATTTCACCTAAAAGACATACGTCTTCCTTTGATCAAATAGGCGAAAAAGAAATCAAATCTTTATCTAAGATATTTAAAAAGATACTGTTAAAGTACGATAATGGCTTTGATAGCTTAGATTATAATTTCTTTCTACATAATTCACCACTAGACAAAGAATACCCATATTTCCATTGGTATTGGTCTTTTTCTCCAAGGATTAATTGTTTTGGAGGTTTAGAAATGGGATTTGGATTAGAAATATCTCCAATGACCCCTGAAGAGCAAGCAAAGATATTAAGAAAAATGTGATTGCATGCTTTTTATAGCTGTTATATAATATAAGTATAATAATAATTAATTTAATAATATGAAAGGATACAAAGATAATATAGAAAAATTAACAACAGAAAACAGTAATTTTAGAAAAGTTCTGTATACCGGCAAAAACAGTCAGTTGGTTTTAATGAATTTAAAGCCAATGGAAGAAATAGGTAGTGAGGTTCACGAGGAAAATGATCAGTTTTTTCGCTTTGAAGCTGGTCACGGAAGAGTAACTATTGATAGTAATGTTTATGAGGTTGTTGATGGCGATGCCGTTATTGTTCCTGCGGGAGCAAATCACAATGTAGAAAATATTTCTTCTGATGAGGAATTAAAAATGTATACAATCTATTCTCCTGCTCATCATAAAGATGGGATTGTTCGCCTAACAAAAGAAGAGGCAGAGGCAAATGATGAGGAGTTTGATGGTCAAACAACTGAAAACTAAATGAAGACAAGGAGAGTTTTATTAATTATTCTATTCTTAATATTTGCTTTTTCTTTTTTCTTTACAGAAGAAATTGTTTTTAATGTTAAAAAAGAATTCTTTAATCCTTGTTCTTCTCCAATAATGTACACGATTGGAACTGTTGATCCAAATTTTGGTTTATCAGAAGATGATTTTCTTTTAATTATTAATAAGGCAGCGGAAGAATGGAATATTGCAATGGATAAAAAATTATTTCAACACTCTGATAAGGGAATGAAAATTAATCTTATTTATGACCATAGACAAGACACGACACTCAAAATAGAGGACATAGACTTTAAATATCAAGAAGATCTTGAAGCATATAATCAACTAGTTGAGGATTATGATTCTATTTTTTTACTATATAATTCAAAAAAAGATGAGCTTGATAGAATAACAATTAATTACAATGAAAGATCTTTTCAATTTAAAAAAGATATTTCTTTGTGGAATAAAAACAATAAAGGTAATGAAAAAGAATATAATAGGCTAAATCAAGAAAAAGAATATTTAGAGATAATGATAATTGATATAAATCAAAGACAAGACGAATTAAGGGATACGTCTAAAGATATAAATTACTTAGTTAGTGAAATTAATAGAGTTGCGTCAATTCTAAACATTAATGTTGATGAATATAACTTAACATTAAATAATTTGAATAATCAATTTGAACAGGGGAATTATACTCATGGATTCCTTTTCAAAGAAATAAATATTTATCAATTTGGAGACAAAGAAAGCTTGCTTCAGGTGTTGGTTCATGAACTTGGACACGCTTTAGGATTAGATCATTCAATGGATCCAAGCGATGTGATGTATTGGCTTAATAATGGAGAGAAGCAAATGATAACGGAAAGTAGTCTAGAAAAGCTTAGAGTTATTTGTTATGAAGAATTGAAATAAAATACTTTTTGTAATTGTAGTTATTATTAGAGACGTCTTCAATAATAAGTTAATAAATAAAAAAATGAAAAAAAACATATTAATGCTTTCTCTAGTTTCTGCCCTACTGGTATCTAGCTTTTACATAGCTAGCGCTTCGGCATCTGACAATAATAACCAGGAAAGAAAATTTAAAAATAATAGAGGAGATTTTTCAGAAGAAAGAAGTATTGAAATGAGGGAAGAATTTAAAGAAAGGAGCTTAATGACGCTAGAAGAATGGAAAACTAAACAAATAGAAAGAATAAACAATATGACTGAGGAGGAATTTGAAAAAATGAAACAAGGGCAAAGAGGGTTAATGATAGGAAAACTTGATAAAGGTAAAGTGGCTGAATAGGCCATTTTCCTTTTGGAATATATTGTAGCTTTGAATTGTATTAATTGTTGTGATATTTTTATTATATGGATAAATTGGATGATGAAAAAATAATTCAAGGCATTCTTGATGGAAACAATGAATTATATAGAGAAATAATTAAGCGTTATGAAAAAAAACTTTCTCATTATTTGCGTAAGTTTTCTAATGACAGGGATGATGTAGAAGATATTTTGCAGGTGGTCTTCATTAAGGCTTATAAAAATTTGTATGGTTTTAATACGAGTAAAAAGTTCTCATCTTGGATATATAGGATTGCTCATAATGAAGGAATAAATCATCTTAAGAAAAACAAGAAAAATAAAATTTGCTTAGATGATGTTGAGTATAAACTAATAGATAATAAGGCGGATATAAATAAAGAGACAGATGGGGTGCTCTTGAAAAGAGATGTAGAGTGCGCATTAGGAGAGCTAAAAAAGAAATACAAAGAACCATTAGTACTTTTCTACCTAGAGGAAATGTCTTACGAAGAAATAAGTGACATCCTACGAATTCCTAAGAATACAGTAGGTACACTTATCTTAAGGGGGAAGAAGATATTAAGAGAAAAATTACTAGAAGTTAAAAAAGAATATGAGTGAAAAATTAGAAAATCAAATAATGTGCAAAATAAAAGAAGGTAAGATTAAGCTTAAGTCAAAGTATGTTTTTTGGGCTCAGAAGTTAGGCCTTGGAACAGCATTCACTTTATCTGTTGTCTTATCAATAATATCATTTAATTTAATATTATTTTATTTAAAGGAAACAGATAATCTAAAATATTTAACCTTCGGGAAGATTGGATTATTTGCTTTTTTAGAGTCATTTCCTTATTTACTAATTATCTCTTTTGTGATTTTGATAGTTCTATCAAGCTACATAGTTACAAAAAGCGATGTATCGTATAAAAATTCTTTTAGCAAGACCATTATTTCTATGGTTTCCCTTATTGTTTTATTTGGAGGAATGCTAACCTATACAAACCTTTCTAATGAAATAGAGAAATATTCAATTAAAAACTCGATAAGAGTACTTTTACCGATCGAAGAATTAAGAGATAAGAGCGTCTCTGGAATTATATTTGAAAAATATGATGATAATTTAATAATTAAAACACCCCAAGGATTAAGAAGGGTTGATTTTGATAAAAACTATAATTTAGAAAAAGGTCAATTTATCATCTCTATTGGACAAAGAGATGATTTTGATTTTTTTGCACGCGAAATAAAGATATTCAAAGACTTGCCAGCCGTTGGAAGGCGTATTGATTCTAGATTTGGATCAAATAATAAAATACCTCCCCAAATGTTGTTCTTTAAAGAGGAAGAAAAGGAGTGCGTTAAGAATTGCTTAGAAGTTAAAGAGAGGATTAGGGATTGCTTGCAAGAATGTAGATAGATTTATTGCATTTTTTGACTATATAAACTAAAATATAGTCGATGAATAAAAAATTATCGATTATAATAAGCCAATAATTAAACATCTTTTTTAGGTGTTTTTAATTTTTGATATGACTAAAAAAACAATATTACTTATAGTATCTTTTTGTTTCATCTTTCTACTATTCCAAAATGTTGCAGGAACAGTTCTTCCCTTGCAGGCATTGAATCAAAATGAGTTTTCTCCCGAAATAGATAAAATAGAAATTAATTCTGTCTCATTGAATAATGGTAATTATTTTGTAATGACATTGTCCATAAAGAATGCAATAGGATTAATAAGCTCTATTTCATCTATTTTGAAAAGTCCTTCCGAAAAAAACATTATTAATATCAAATTGTTAAAAACAGGCAATGATTGGAGTGCTAGCTTTAATATTCCTTCTAGTCATGAACAGGGAGATTGGTTTATTGATAAGATATTATTAAATGATAATTCTTTAAATTCTAAGGAATATCAAAAAGATGAAATTAATAAGTACTTTTTTGTCGGGACAGAGGACTCTTTAGATTCTTTAAATCAAGAAGTTATAAATGAGCAGAACAAGCAAAAATGCATTCAGGAGGGAAGTGAATGGGATGAGGAAACAAAAACTTGTATTTGTAATATAACTTATTTTCCATGGTCAGAATGTAAGGAAGGAATAAAAACGAGAATAGTTAAGTCAACATGTCCAGGCATTGTTCCATTATTGAGCCAAGAATGTAATGTGACTGAATCGGAAGCTAATCAAGAAGTTGAAGCAGCTAAAGATGTTTGCACGATTGAATATTCTCTGTGGTCAGAATGCCAGCCTGGGGGAATAAAAACAAGAGAGCCTAAATCACTATGCGAAAACGTTGATCCCATAATAGAAGAGGAGTGCATATACTTAACTCCAGAAGATCTTTTTAATAATACAATAAAAGAATTAAATAGTTCACAAAAAATAGTTGATTATTTAAACTCAAGTTTTAAGTTAATATCTAGAAATAGTAATACTGCATACACGCCACAAGATTTATTCAATAAAAAAGAGGGAGACGTTCAAGACTTTGCAACTTTTGTTGCTTATTCTCTTAAAGAAAATGGATTTAATTCTTCATTAATTAATTATGATTATATAGATGGAGATCAGAGAAAAAATAATTATGTTATTTTGAATGGCATTGCAAGTGATCCACGATATATTTATTTTGATTCTAGTGGTGCGCATTTAGATATTTACAATTGGTCATTAAGGAATCTTTGTCAAAAAGAAGAACAAAGATTAAATATTGAAATAATAAGATATGGAATAGTTATTGATCAGTCGAAAGGCCTTAATCCGTTAAGCTGGATAAATAATAGACAAGAGGATCAAGTGAAAGAAGAAATTGAGCTTGAAGTTTGTACCTTCGAATACTCTCCATGGTCAGAATGTCAGACCGATGGAATAAGAAAGAGAGAAGTAACTTCTTATTCTCCAGAGAATTGTGTTGGTGGAATAGCAATTATTGAAGAAAAATGTAAATATATTAAGCCGATCATCCCTTGTATTTTTAAATATTCTCCATGGTCAGAATGTCAGCCTAATGGTATACAAACAACACAAGTAGTTTCTAAGATGCCAGCTAATTGTTCGAGTGGTGAACCTATTCTTGCAAAAAATTGTGTTTATGTAGAGGATAAAAAAGAAGAAGGAACTGAAGAAAAGAGTGAAGAAGCAGCTGCAAAAGAATCGAACATTTCCCCTGCCTCGTTAGAATATAATTCGA
This sequence comes from Minisyncoccota bacterium, assembly GCA_028692555.1. Lineage (GTDB taxonomy): Bacteria > Patescibacteriota > Minisyncoccia > Minisyncoccales > Minisyncoccaceae > UBA2558. Next base: position 88,697 of record JAQUXE010000001.1, on the reverse strand, counting down.
CAGAAAGTAATGTTAGTATTGATTTACCTAAAGAGTGCTTAAGAGCAGGAATCAAAGAAAAAGAAGAATGTGATATTTATGTTTATCAACTAAGAATTGTTCCTGAGTGTTTGTCTTTAGGCATTTCGGATAAAGATCAGTGCAGGAGCTACTTCTTAAGTAATTATGATAAACCACTAAAGTGCGAGAGATTAAGCGAGGCTAATTGCATAAAATTAATAGATGATGTTATTTTATCGACTCTCAAGAAAGCAGTGAGTCAAGAAAAGATAAATGAGCTAATTGAGTTTTCTGGAAAGCAAGCTGTAATTAGCAAGAAAGAAGATCAATCTTTTGTTATAAAAGTTGAAAGCAAAGAAATTAAGATAGAGAATCTTCCAATATCTGCTAATGAGAATACTTTAGTCAAATTAACATCAATAGAAACAAATCAGTTCCAACAAGGTCTTTCTCCAGTGGGAATATCTTTTTCTAGCAAGGGAAGCTTTTTATCAGATGATGTTCTTGATAGAATAGGAGAGAGCTTCAAAGTGGAAGAATTATCAGGAGTCGATAGGGCGATTGTAGAAAATAAATCATTAGAACAACCAAAGTTTTTAGAATTATCAGGAGATTCAATAATTATAGAAGATGTTAAAACAATAACAACAGAAGAGAAAATATCTTTAGTCGTTCGAGGAAAGGCTCTTCCTAATCAAGTTATTACTTTGTTTATATATAGCTCTATGCCAATAGTTGTAACAGTTCAGGCTGATCAAGATGGGAACTGGATTTATTCTTTAGATAAATCAATGGTTGATGGAACTCATGAAGTTTATGCAGTTCTTCATAATGATGAAGGTAGAATTATTGAAGCAAGTGCTCCTAAGACATTTTTTATAGCAGAAGCACAAGCAATCTCAATGGAAGAAATGCTGTTACTAGGAGATATTTCTGTTATTCAAGATAGTCCCAAGAGCATGATGACTGTTTATCTTCTTGGAAGCACTTCTCTTATATTAATTTTGATTGCCTTATTTCTAATTATAAAGAGGAGGAATGAAGAAATATGAAAAATAGTAAACTAAATTTTCTTAAAGATAATAAACAAGTAATATATTCTATTATTTTAATGATTGTTGTTCCCGGTGTCTTGATTTTTAATACTTGGCTTTTTTCTGGCTATTATCAGGAGATTGCAAACATGAGCTTGCAGAATAAAGCAATAGGAATTGGACAGGCGTTTAATGCAGGAGTTAACGAAAGTGATGATTTTCAAATGTTTATTAACAAATGGGGGGAAATCAATGAAGACACCAAGGATTTAGAAATATTATTATTTGAAGAGGGATCTTTTAGGAGAATTGCTAGTATGAATAATTATGATGATGTGGGCAGAGTGGAAAACAATTATAATTATTTATTATCTTGGAACGCTAACAACCCCGTTGCTCAAAAAATATTTAAAGATGGCAAGGCTTATTGGTCAGTTGTTATGCCTCTTAAAGATGACCAAGGAAACAATTTTGCATTGCTTTCGATGAATCTTTCTGCTGATGTAATTAGCACTAAGTTAGTAACTATTTTAGCTAAATCCTATTGGGTCTTATTGTTAAGCGTTGTATTAATAGTCCTTCTTTTACTTGTAAACTCTAGATTATTTGAATATTCTATTTTATATAATAAGATTAAAGAGGTTGATAAAATGAAAGACGAGTTTATTTCTATGGCTTCTCATGAATTAAGGACTCCCGTAACCGTTATCAAAGGTTATGCTCAGACGATGATGGAAGAATCAAAAGAGCTTAATCTTAAAAAAGAAGGAGTGGAATATCTCTCTATAATTAACACCTCTACAGAAAGATTAGGGAATTTGATAGAGGATCTCTTGAATGTAAGTAGAATTGAGCAGGGAAGATTTAAAGTAGAGCTCAAAGAAATAAATGCGCAAACGATTATTGAAGAAACAATCAAAGAAATAAGTGTTCAGGCAAAAGAAAAGAACTTAATCTTGAACTTTGAAGCAAAAGAAAATATGATTGATTTGATTAGCGCAGATAAAGACAAATTAAAACAAGTACTTATTAATATAATCGGTAATTCTATAAAATATACAAACGAGGGGTCAGTAGATGTCAAGATTTATAATAAGGATAATAATTTAATTATTAATATAAAAGATACTGGAATAGGAATGAGCGCTAAAGAAAGAGAGCATTTATTTGAAAAGTTTTATAGGATTAAGAATAAGAGAACACAAGATGTTATTGGTACTGGGTTAGGATTATGGATTACTAAACAAATTATTGAAATAATGAAAGGAAATATATTTGTTGATTCAATTGAAGAAGTAGGAACTCAAGTTACAATAGAATTTCCATTAATAATAAAGAAAGATGAATAATATAAGAAATAAAAACATAAAAGGTGTTAGAGCTCTTGTGAGATGTGATTTAAATGTTCCAATTAGGAACGGAAAGGTTTGTGATGATTTTAGAATTAAAAAGTTCATACCAACCATAAATTATCTTAGAGAAAAAGAAGCCAAGATAATTTTAATTACTCATTTAGGCCAACCTGACGGTAGAGATTTGAATTATTCTGTTAGACCAATCGCAAAAAGATTATGGGAATTAATTCAAGGCAAAGTTGGATTTATTAATGACACGATAGGTTCAAAGGTAGAAAGAGAGATTGAGACGATGTCTAATGGCGATGTGCTTGTTTTAGAAAATCTTAGATTCTATAAAGAAGAAGAGCAAAATGATAATGATTTTTCTAAAAAGCTTGCTCAATTAGGAGATATTTTTATCCAAGATGCTTTTGGTGCTTGTCATAGAAATCACTCTTCAATAGTTGGAATAAATAAACACATCCCATCTTTTCCTGGGTTATTGCTAGAAGAAGAAATTAGAATTCTTTCCGATGCTTTGGTCTCTCCAGAGAGGCCATTAGTTTCAATAATTGGAGGATTCAAAGTTTCTACTAAAATAAAAGTGATCAAGAGCTTGTTAGAGAAATCAGATTATTTATTATTAGGTGGTAAGGTTGCAAACTCATTACTTCTATCAAAGGGCATATATGTTAAAGATTTTTTAACAGAAGAAGAAGAAGAATTAATGGACGTTTCAAATGAAATTGAATTATTTAATCCAAGACTTCAATTACCAGCGGATGGAGTTATGGGTTTAGTTAATTTTGATGAAGAGTATATGAGGGTGGGATCGATCGGTAATATTAGAAGGGAGGAAGATGTTTTTGATATTGGCCCTGAAACAATAGAAAAATACAAGAGCATATTAAGAGAAGCTAAAACAATTATTTGGAATGGCCCATTAGGATATTTTGAAAAAGATAAGTTCAGTAAAGGAACAGAAGAGATTGCTAAAATGATTGGACAAATGAATAGCGAAGTTTTTTCAATTGTTGGAGGGGGAGAGACAGTGGAAGCTATTCAAAAACTTGGAATTGAAAATCAATTTGACCATATTTCTACTGGGGGGGGCGCGATGCTTGATTTTATAGCAGGAAAAGATTTGCCTGGGATAATAGCATTAGAATATGAAAATTAAGAATATTGAAAAAGCAGCTGAAAGAATAATAAAGGCAGTCAGCAATCAAGAACAAATCATTATTTACGGTGATTCTGACTTAGACGGAGTTTCTTCAATGGTAATATTAAAAGAAACGATAAGTAATTTATCTAAATCTGTAAACGTTTTTGCTTTTTCTCCTATTCGCAATGAAGGTCATGGCCTTAACTATCAAGCACTTGATTTTATTAAGTCAAAAGTAAGCGAAGGATTAATTATTACGCTTGATTGTGGTATTACTAACTTCAATGAAATTAAGGAAGCCAAGAATAGTGGTTTTTCTGTTGTTGTTGTTGACCATCACAAGCCGTTAGGGAAGGTTCCAGAAGATGCAGAAATCGTTGTTGCTCCTAAACAAGACGGAGATGAAACAATATTTAAGGAATATGCAAATGTTGGCCTTACTTTTAAATTGTCTAGAGAGATATTGAAAGATAAAATGTCACCTATGCTTGAACAAAGCTTCTTAGAGTTAGTTGCTTTGGGAACAATTTCAGATATGATGATCGAAGAAGATGAGAATAAGGAATGGATAGAAAAAGGACTAGAAGGAATACAGATGAGTCAGCGCCCAGCAATAAGGGCAATTTTTTCAATGTTAAATCCAATGAATTTTTCTTCAAAAAGAGATATGGTTTCAAAAGTTAATAGTGCTCTGAATTCTTCTTCTATTGATAATCATGTTCATAAGACATATCTATTCTTACTAGAGAATGATTTTGATAAAGCAATTGAAGTAGCAGAAGAACTGATAGATGAAAGTAACAGAAAACAAAGAGAGGTTGCATCTTTGACAGAAGAGCTAATAGAGAAAATATCAAAAGAAAATAATAATATTATTTTTGAAGGTTCTTATGTCTGGAAGGCAGAATATTTGGGTGCTGTTGCTTCAAGGTTATCTAACTATTTTAATAAGCCGGTATTTCTTTACAAAAAAGGAGAGAGAACTAGTAGGGGGACAGTAAGAATGAATAAGGGAGGCGATGCAGTCAAGGCAATGAACAGTTGCAAGGATATATTAGTGATGTTTGGAGGTCATGCGCCAGCAGCTGGCTTTACTGTTGAGAATAATAATATCGAAGAATTCAAAAAATGTCTTCAAGAATACTTTAGCGCTCTTGACTAATTGGCATTTGTATTTTATGCTTTTCGTGGAGGGTTTAAATGCATGCAATAATCATGATGATATCATTCCTATTGTCTTGCTTGATGTTGAGTGTAATGCTGACATTAGTCGTTGTTATTATCGTAGCGGCATTGTTATTCATATCTTTTTGGAAGGTATGGGTTCTTGTACCGATCATTGTTTTCTTGATTATTGCAGGAAAACATGCAAAAAAGCCAGCGGCATCATCACATTGATACCGCTTTTCAAATTAACAAAAAGGTGGTATTGATAACTTATATGAAAAAAATAAACTTTAAATCAAAAAAACTATGGATTGTTTTTTTAGTTATAATAGTAATAGTTTTCTTATTTTCTCTGTTTAATAGCGAAGAAGCTTCAAGATACGAAACAGTTATAGCTGAAAAAGGCAACTTAATTCAAACGGTAGATGTTACGGGTAAAGTTGAATCTGCAAACGAGCTATCTTTGCATTTCGAGACAGTGGGAAGAATAGACAGTATTAGGTTCGAAGTCGGAGACACTGTAAAAGCTGGTCAATGGTTAGCTAACCTATCTTTGACTGAACTTAATGCGTCTGTAACTCAAGCTCAATCTTCACTTAATCAAAAATTAGCAGGCGCTACAATAGAACAAATTAATGTTTCAGAAAAACAAATTGAAGCGGCTAGGGTTGCACTAAATCAAGCTGAGGGTAATCTTGAAGACGCGAGAAGTATCACAGAGAATACAATTAATTCTAAATACGCTAATGCTCTTAATGTTTTAGAGGACACATATATTAAAATGTATAATGCATATACTGTTGTTGAAAGTATTAAATCAGAACACTTTACAAACAATGACCAAGAGGGCCTTACTGTTAGAAATAATCAAGAATATCAAATTAAAAGACCGAAAGACGAGTTTAATTTGTTGATAAATAAAGCTAAGGAAACAAAAGATAGAAGTGATATTGATTTAGCGATATCTTCTTCTGTTTCTTCATTGGGAAAAATACTTGAAGGTCTTACTATAATAAGAAATATTTGTGAAGAGGTAACCTATCAAAATAAAGTAAGCGCAACGCAGAAATCATTACTAGATACACAGAAAACAAGTATTAGTGCAACACAGATTAAATTGTCATCATTAGAAAATGAAATCTCTTTATTAAAAATACAAAATAATAATACTATTAATTCTGCTAACTCAGCAGTTAATTCAGCAAAAGCTGCCTTGGAACTTCAATATGCAACTTATAATTCTTTAGTAGCAGAACCAAGAGATATTGATGTTAGTTATTATGAGGCAATTTTATCTCAAGCAGTTGCTGCAAGAAATAAGGCAATCATTTTTGCCCCAATTAATGGAGTGATTACAAAGATTAATAAGAAGAAAGGAGAGTTAATTAGCATGAATGAAACAATGATAGAAATGCTTTCTCCTAATTACGAGATTAATGTCGATGTTCCTGAAACAGACATAACAAAAATTAACCTAGGAGATGAGGCGGAGGTCACTTTAAGTGCATTGGGAAGAGATAATAAATTCAACGGAGTTGTTCTAAGGGTTGATCCATCGTCAACAAATATTCAAGATATTGTTTACTATAAAGTGAGGGTTGGAATAAATGATGATAAAGAAGGATTGTTAAAGCCTGGAATGTCAGCAGATATTTTAATCAAGACTGATGCTAGGGAAAATGTAGTTTCTGTTCCATCAAGAGCAATTTTAACAAACAATGAAACAGGTCAAAGATATGTGAGAGTTTTGAAAGATGGTGAAGTAGAAGAAGTAGTTGTTGAATTAGGATTAAGGGCCGATGATTCTAGAGTAGAGGTATTGAGTGGTTTAGAAGGAGAAGAAGAGATTGTTCTAAGAGTAATATACTAAAATGTTAATCAGCATTAAAGATCTTAAAAAGGATTTCATTAATGGAGATGTAATTACTTCGGTCTTGAAGGGCGTTTCTTTTGAAATAGAAAAAGGTTCCTTTATTTCAATAATGGGACCTTCTGGATCGGGTAAGTCTACATTGATGCACATTCTAAGCTTTCTAGATAAACCAACTAGTGGAGATTATTTTTTTGATGATAAGAACGTTAAAGATTCAAGCGATGATGGGCTTGCAGATATGAGAAGTAAAAAAGTAGGATTTATTTTTCAATCATTCAATCTATTAAGTACTTTGTCTGTTTTGGAGAACGTTGCCCTGCCTTTAACTTATACTGGTATTTCTGCAGAGAAAAGAACTCAAAAAGCAAAAGATTTGCTTACACAAGTTGGTCTTGTTCATCGCTTAAACTATTCTCCAACCAAATTATCGGGAGGAGAAAAACAAAGGGTAGCAATAGCAAGAGCACTAGTTAACGATCCAGAAGTTATTTTTGCTGATGAGCCAACTGGAAACCTTGATTCAAAATCAGGGGCACAAGTGATGAAAATATTACAAGAATTAAACAAAAAAGGAAATACAATTATTTTGGTTACTCATGAAAAATCTACAGCTGAGCATGCAGAGCGCATTATTAAAATTAAAGACGGTAATATAATTGAAGATACGAAAAATTTCTGCAGACAAGAAGCACAAGAAGACCTTAACAAATAATATGGATATTTTTGAGTCAATTAAAAATGCGTGGCAAATGATCACCCGCACGAAAATGCGTTCTTTTTTAACTATGCTAGGAATTATTATTGGAATATCAGCCGTGATGATAGTTCTTTCTGTTGGTGAGAGTGTTCAAGATTTAATTTTAGATGAAATTAGGAGTGTTGGTCCTGACTTAATAGCTGTTTTGCCAGGCGCATCTGATGAAAGTGGCAGACCGTCATCTACTTTTGGAATTGTAAATACTTCTTTAAAATACGAAGATGGTGAAGCAATAGTTAGAAGTAATAGCCCATACATTTATTCTTTAGTAATGTATTTGACAGGGAGCGATGTAATCTCAATTGACAGTAAAATAAAAGGAATTACTTTTTATGGAACAACGACAACATATATAGATGTTCAAAATGCGAGAATAGAAAAAGGAAGATTTTTTACAAAAGAAGAAGAGATGAATAATGCTAGGGTGGTTGTCTTGGGTAGTAAAATAGCATCAGAAATATTTGGGGATGAAAATCCAATAGGAAAAAGGTTAACAATTAAAAAAGTAAATTTTAATGTAATTGGAGTTTTGGAGGAAAAAGGCTCAAGCTTAATTCAAAGTCAAGATGAGGATTTTTTTATTCCAATATCTACTGCTCAAAATGTTATTTTAGGCGTTAATCATATTAACTTTATGAGAATTAAAGTTAATAGTATTGATAATATTGATAATGCGATAGGACACGTTGAAGAAATATTAAGAGATAGGCATAATATTGATAAATTAGATCAAGATGATTTCACTATCACTTCAACTGTTGATGCTCTAGAAACAATTTCTTTAATTACTGACGCTTTGAAGTTTTTCTTAACCGCAGTTGCTGCAATATCTTTAATAGTCGGAGGCTTTGGAATTATGAATATAATGCTTGCTACTGTTCAAGAAAGAACTAAAGAGATTGGTCTAAGGCGGGCAATTGGAGCCAGAAAAAAAGAAATTATCAATCAATTTTTAATTGAAGCAATTACAATTACATTTATTAGTGGTATAATAGGAATTATTTTTGGATCTTTAATTCTAGCTTTAATCTCTTTAGTTATTAATTATTTAGATTATAATTGGACATTGATTATTTCACCTATGTCAGTTTTATTGGGCTGCCTTGTTTCTATAGGAATAGGTCTTGTTTTCGGAATTACGCCAGCTAAAAAAGCAGCAGAATTAGATCCAATTGAAGCGTTAAGATATGAATAATATATTTTCTAAAATTGAATCAGCATTTACAAGCTTGATGCGACAAAGATCTCGTACAATTCTAACTATTGTAGCAGTTGCTATTGGTATTTCTTCTTTAATTATAATGATATCTGCTGGCAATGGTTTAGAGTCAATGGTTTCTTCAGAGCTTGAAGTTTATGGAACTAATGTTATCAATACTGAAGTTAGAATGCCTGGGAAGGGAACGACAGGAAGTGCTTCTGGAATGGCTTCTGGGGTAACAATTACCACACTTAAGAATAGCGATATCGAGGCAATATCTAAATTGCCTAATGTAGATAATCATTATTCATATGTTACTGGGCAAGAAATTATTGGACACGAAGGAAACACAAAAAGTGTGATGATTTTTGGATATGGAGCTGATGCGCCATTGGTTGAAAGGTTGAAAATTAAAGAGGGAAGATTTTATACTCCTCAAGAAGAAGAATCAATTACGCCAGTAATAGTTCTAGGCAGTGCTATAACAGAATTTCTTTTTGGAGACGCTGATGCAATTGGACAGAGAGTTACTTTAAGGAATATTTCTTTTAGAGTCGTGGGAGTTGCAGAAAAAAGAGGAGCAATGATGGGTTTTGATATGGACTCAATGGTTTATATTCCCACTTTAACGATGCAAAAAAGACTATTAAATACTGATTACGTGATAGGAATGTCTGTAAGCGTTAAAGATGCAGAAAAGATTAATAAAACCAAAGAAGACATAATAGAATTATTGAGAGAAAGGCACGATATTAACGATCCCGATGAGGACGATTTCGAGGTAATGACTATGGCTGAAGCTCAAGAAATGGTAGGGGCTGTTTTTTCTGCTATTACATTACTTTTATCAGTGATAGCAGCTGTTTCATTATTAGTTGGAGGAGTTGGAATTACTAATATTATGTATGTTTCTGTTGCAGAGAGAACTTTTGAGGTAGGACTAAGGCGTGCTATTGGAGCAAAAAAAAATGATATATTATGGCAGTTTTTAGCAGAAGCAACCATTTTGACTTTCTTGGGGGGTATGCTGGGAGTCATTATTGGAATTGCGGTTTCATATCTTATATATTATGTAGCGATTTCTTTTGGAATAAATTGGAGTTTTGATATTTCAATTTTTTCCGTTATACTAGCTTTAGTGTTCTCGGTTTTTATAGGGGTCGTTGCAGGTGTTTATCCTGCTAGAGAAGCATCAAAAACAGACCCGATTAATGCATTAAGAAAAGAATAATATGAAGAAATTAATTACATTCTTATTGTGTGTGGTTCTCTTGATAGTCATTTTTGTAAAAGTTGATTCTTCTGAAAAGGAAAATATTGATTTTATAAAAACAGGAAATGTTGTTATTAATAATCCAGGAACAGAAGAAGATGTTTGGTATTTAGTTTATGATGAGCCAGGGAGTCCTGCCAAGAGCGTCAAATTATTTTTTGAAGAAGTTCCTAATATTAACATTGGAGATAGGGTAACAGTAGAGGGAACTATTGAAGGAGAAAAAGTAATTGTTAAAAGAATTGTGGACAAGTCCATTGATTTATAATAACGTTAAGATTAAAATATCCTTATAAAGGTCGTTTTGAATCTTTAAAGAATAAACAATGAAAAAATTAAATAAACTAGGTTTATTATCTCTAGCGTTAGTGATTATTGGAGGATTAAACTGGGGATTAGTAGGTTTTTTCAACTTTGACCTTATGGCTCAATTATTCGGAAGCTGGGCTTATATAATATATGATATTGTTGGCTTGTCCGCTCTTTATCTTGCTTACGCCTACCTTGTAGGAAAAAGCTAGGTAATGCCGCCTCTTGGCGGTTTTTTCTTATTTATGATAATATTAGGACATAAGAAAGAATAAGATTAATTATTATGAAAAAACTACATCGTTCTAATGCGGATAAAATTATATGGGGAGTATGTGGTGGCCTAGGAGAATATTTCCAAATAGATTCTGTTATTATAAGAATATTGTTTGTTTTGATGCTTTTTGCTGGAGGGACAGGATTTTTTCTTTATATTGTTTTGGCTATTATGATGCCTAGCTCCTTAAAAGAAAATGATATTATTGAAGAAAGAAAAGAAGAGAAAAGCAAATTGAAAATGTTCCTAGGGATATTGTTGGCGCTTGTCGGGCTATGTATTATGTTAAATATTATTTTTGGTTTTAATATATTTTCTTTTGTTGATTGGAGGGTGATATTATCATTATTTTTGATATTAATTGGTTTGAAAATAATATTTGAAAATGAAAAACAATAGTATATTTCTAGGATTCTTCATAATAGTTTTTGCAATATTATTCTTAATAGGGAAAATCAATTTTTCTCTTTTATTTCCTGTTTTTATTATTTTTCTTGGCTTGTCTATAATGCCTCAGAAGGAAAAGATTACAAAGGTTGCTTTAATTATCTTTGCAATGTCTTGCTTAGGACTAATGGTTGTTGATCTTCTAAATGAAACTAAGAAAGAAGTTAGTTTCCTTCCAATAGAAGTTAATAATAACATAGAGAGTCCTAATATATTTTTATCTGTTGAGTCTGGGAATATCTTAATTTCTGGATTTGAATCAGATAAATTAATACAAGGATCATTGAAAACTAATTTCTCTAAAAGTGGGGCAATTGTTAAAGATAGTAAGGTTTTCTTAAGTTTCGAAGGGGCTCCTTGGAGAGAAGATGTTGTTAATCAAATAGAAGTTTTGATTAATAAAGAAAAAGAAGTTGACTTGAATATAGATTCATTCTTGTCTGTAGTTAATGTTGAAGAAATTAATCACAAAAGTATCAAAACAACATCTTTTTTATCAGACATTATTTTAGAAATAGATAAAAGTGTAAATATAGAGATAGATTCTTTTTTAAGCGCTATTAGGATATTTATTCCTAGTAATTCAGGAGTTAGAATTGAAAATAACCTAGTAGCATCTTCTATTAATTTTAATGGTTTGCTTCAGATGAATGAAAAAGTATTTCAGACACAAGACTATGAAGAAAGGGAGGTAAAAATAAACCTTAAAACAGAAGGATTATTCTCTTCGTTAACTATAATTGAAAAATGAAAATATCTTTTCATGGAGCATGTAGAGAGGTCACTGGATCTTGTATATTAATCGAAACAGGTTCAACTAAATTTCTAGTTGATTGCGGAATGTTTCAAGGAAAAAGTTATTACAAGAACATAGAAGATTTTTCCTTTAACCCAGAAGAGATCGATTTTGTTTTACTTACTCATGCACATTTGGATCACTGCGGAAGGCTACCAAAGCTTTTTATGGAGGGTTTTAGAGGGAGGATATATTCAACTGCACCAACAAGGGACTTAACAGAGATTATCTTGTTAGATGCACTGAACGTATCAAGAATTGAGAAGAAACCATTTGTTCATCCTTTGTGTCAGGAGGGGGATATTAGGCATTTGATGAATTTCTTTACTCCTATTGATTATGGCAAGAAGAGAATAATTAATAATAATATAGAAATAAGATTGAAAGATGCTGGTCATATTTTAGGTTCATCTATATTTGAAGTTTGGATAAAAGAGAATGAAATTACAAAGAAGCTAGTATTTTCTGGTGATTTAGGGAATATGCCAAGTCCGATAGTTGAGGATCCAAAATTCATAGATAGCGCTGATTTGCTTTTCATAGAATCAACTTATGGAAACAGGCTTCACGAATCAAAGGAAATGGGGGACGCCATATTAATTCAAGAAGTTAAAAATACAATCGCTAAAAATGGAATATTAGTGATTCCTGTTTTTGCTTTAGAAAGGACGCAAGAGATGTTGTATAGATTAAATTCCTTTTTTGAGGAAGAAAAGATAAGAGGGGTTAATGTTTTTCTTGATAGTCCATTGGCAATTAAGGCGACAAATATATATAAGCAATATGTTGATTTTTATGACCAAGAAGCAAAAGACTTAATCTTTAAAGGAGATGATATTTTTGATTTTAAGGGCTTTGAAATGATTAAGGGAGAAACCGAAAAAGTTTTAAATGCACCTACTCCTAAAATAATCCTTGCAGGAAGCGGAATGTTTGAGGGTGGTAAAATAGGAACTTATTTAAAGAAATATTTAGGTAATCCTTTAGCAACCTTATTGATAGTTTCTTTTCAGGTTGATGGTTCTCTTGGCAAAAAGATAATAAATGGAGAAAGAAAGATTAAGGTTGATGGTAAAGATATTGAAATTAATGCAAAGATATCTACAATCTTTTCTTTTTCTTCTCATAGCGATCACGGAATGCTTTTTGATTGGGTAACAAAAGCTAATCCTAAGAAAATATTTGTTGTTCATGGAGAAGCTGATGCAAGCAAATCTCTTGCAGAATCAATTAATGGAATAGTCCCTGAGTATAACGCTATTTACAATTTTTAATCAAGGAGTATAATACAAGTATATGGAAAACAACAACATTTTAAAAAGCTCTGTAATAATTGGTTTATCTTTTATTATAGGATTTATAATTATATCTTATTCTTTAATTCAAATTAAAAGCTTTGACAATCTTTTAGTTGTGACTGGGTCATCTAAGCAATTAGTTGTTTCTGATATAGCTAAGTGGAATGCAAGTTTTTCTAGAAGTTCATATGATACCAATTTAAATAATGGATATACTAAAATGAAATCAGACGAAGAGATTGTAAGAAGTTTCTTGAGGGAGAATGGAGTTAGTGAGAATGAAATAACAATTACTCCTGTTTCGATGCAAAAAAATTATAAATATGATTCTAACTATGATAAGCCAGACGAATATACATTAACACAAAATGTTACTATTGAATCAAATGATATTGAAAAAATTAAACTAATTTCAACAAGTGCGCAAAGCGTTATTGAAAAAGGAGTTATCTTCTCAGCTAACGCACCACAATACTATTACAGCAAGCTTTCAGAATCAAGGATTGATTTATTGCCTCTAGCAATGGAAGATGCAAGAAAAAGAGCAGAGAGTATTTCTGGCAAGAAAGCAGGATCATTAAAATCAGTAAGTATGGGAGTGGTGCAAGTATTGCAACCAAATTCTGTTGATATTTCTGATTATGGAATGTATGACACTTCTACTGTAGAAAAAGAGATTATGATTACTGTTAGAGCTTCTTTCTCTTTGAAATAAACTATTTTTGTATCTTAGAATTTATAATGTATACTGATTTTGCACAAATATCAGTAATTTCTTTTAGATTTTTTTTAGGGCTAGATTTTAGTTTTTTGAAAAGGTGTTTTATTAATCCATCTCTTGGGGCGGTTAGTAATTCTGCGAAACCAACACCAGAAACATTTTTATTATTCATTTTGCCTTTTATTCTCACTCCACCTTCCCAGTATTTAATTGTTTCAAAAACCATCTCTTGATCTCTCTTTAGAGGAACTATATTAATATCTAAATTGAAAGAAGGTATTTTTATTTTGTAGTCAAGATTATAGAAACTTCCTGTTTTATTATTTTGATAAGTTGTTTTCATAGGAGTAATTTCTAATTCTCCAGTTGTTTTAGTTCTTCCATTATGATCAATCATGCTTGCGTGAGGTGTTTTAATCTTATCTCCGTAAATAAAGCAAATAATTTCACAATTATTGTCTAATTGAATTGAAAACCATAGCCATTTATCATCATCAGTTAGAGGAGTTTGTGCCCATTGGTGATCCATCCAAGACAATCCAGTCACGGGGACCCAATTATTTTCATCTTTAACAACTCCAGTAGTTTTTAATTTTGTCAGAGAATAATAATAAGTTGTTTTCACCGCCACATCTAAAAAACCATTTTTATTAAGAAGTAGCGGCTTCTTTTCTGATTCTAGAAAAAGGTCGATAAAATCATTCGTTATATGATATTTGAATGGAGAAACTTCTTTAATTAAGCAAGAATTATCATAGTTTGCATATAATAATGGTTTTGTGAAGCTATTTTCATCCATTAAACAAACGGGATTTGTTTTAGCTTCGAATTTATCTTTATTATTGCTTAATAAATAATGAGAAAAAAATATATTATCTATTGGTATTGTTTTAAGAAATGGAATGTTAACTTTTTTAGTATTAGCGGAGAACAAACAATTCATATAGGAAAAAGTTTTACCTTTCTTACCTTTTAGGTTCCCATTAAAATACCACCACTCAATTATGTGGTTGTGCTTTTGTTCGTCCCTGGGAAAAGTTACTGGTTGATATTTTTCTTTGTATTCCATAGCTTTATAAAATAATTAAAATTGTTACTTATTTTCTTAATAGTTTTTTCTTTTGATGTTTCTTTATTATGGTACTCTTTTAATGGTTCTAAAAATATAGTTCTACCAATAGCAAATCCAATTACTTCTTTGTATTGTGAAGCATCTTTCATCCATTTAGAAACTTTTGATTTATTTTCTCCTCTTCCAAGAAAAACAATTTTACTTTCCCTATTAGTTGATTGTATAACTTTTTCCCATTGTTTTTTACTAAATCCTTCTAATTTCCAAACGCTTACTTTTATTTTTGCTTTTATTTCGTTAATCGCTTCTATGGTTCTTGTGTGTCTTAATAATGTGTCATAATTATCAATAGAAGCTTCTTCCTTTGTGGGTGGAACTAATAGTTCTAGTAAAACTTTGTATCTATTTTTTTTACAAAAATCATCTATTAGAGACAAAACCTCAATTTGCTTCTTGTTTGTCTCTTTATTAAGAGGATTATATCTTATTAAAATTTTAACATATTCAGGGTCAAACTTTTTTATATGTTCTCTAAAATCTTTACCAAATTCCAACTCTAATTCTTTTTTTCCACTTTTTTCAACTGGAAGGCATATTTTAATCCCCTCTTTTTTTGCTCTCAACAAGACATTTTCTCCCAACTCTTCGTCAACTAAAATAGCAAAATCTCTTTTATTTATTATAGATAGCAGAAAAGCATCATAAATCATTTCTTTCATTTCTTGCACTTCTTTTTTTTGAGACGTAATATCCTTTAGAAATGATGACCTATGATCAAATGGAAGTATTATTAATTGCTTACTCATTAATATAATAATATCACTTGATTGTTTTAACTTCAAGAGTTATAATTACTCTATGAAAAGAAACTTATTTATATTCTTATCCCTGATTCTTTTTGTTTTTTGTTTATATCAAGTAATTAATTCAAAAACGGAAGAAGTAATTAATCAAGAAGCTTCTTTTTTATCAATTACTAAAATTGAAGAGGAGTTTATTCCTGAGAAGATTG
The DNA here is from genome assembly GCA_028692555.1 of Minisyncoccota bacterium. GTDB lineage: Bacteria > Patescibacteriota > Minisyncoccia > Minisyncoccales > Minisyncoccaceae > UBA2558. The sequence continues at coordinate 72,958 of JAQUXE010000001.1, read as the reverse complement.
CTTTTGTTGGAGACATGATGTTTGATAGAGGAGTTGAAAGGTTAATGATTAAGAATTCTTTTACTTATCCAATTGATTTAATCAAGGGATTCTTGAATAAGTTTGATATTGTTATTGGTAATCTAGAGGGGCCAATTAATGAGAAGCCAGGAGATTTTACTGATAGTTCCTTGAAGTTTTCTTTTGATAAGAGGGCTCTAGAGTCATTAAATGCAGGTAATTTTTCTGTTCTTTCTTTAGCAAATAATCATACTTTGAATATGGGCAAAGAGGGTCTTCAAGAAACAAAAAGTATTTTAACAGAATCTGGGATTAATTTTACGGGAGACCCTACAATATGTGATATTGCTGATACATATCAAAAAGATGGAATTGCTTATTTCGGCATAAATAAAACATATTCTTTTAATTGCTCGGATAAAGAAGTGGTTGCCTCTGTTGAGGAATACAAATTTTATAATCCAGAATCATTTTTAGTCATTTTAATTCATTGGGGTAATGAATATCAAGAAACAAGCTCATCTCAACAACAAAAACTGGGGAGGGCAATGATTGATGCTGGGGCAGATTTAATTATCGGAAGTCATCCTCATGTTATTCAAAATATTGAGATTTATAACAACAAATTAATATTTTATTCTCTAGGAAACTTTATCTTTGATCAATATTTTTCTAAGGAAACACAGCAAGGACTTATTATTGGTCTAGAGATTTATAAAGATGAAAAGATTTACAGCATTTATCCAGTTGAGAGTGTTTTGTCTCAACCTCAATTAATGGAAGATTTAGAAGAATTTTTAGAGAATCTCGCATCGATTTCAAGTGAAGAATTAAGGGAGTCAATTAAAAAAGGTAAAATAAAATTATAGCAATGGATATTGTTAAAAAATTGAAAGTATCAGAATTAAAAGGCAGAGGAGGGGGAGCTTTTAGTGTTGCTTTAAAATGGGAGCTTGTCAAAAAAGCAAAGGGCAAAGAGAAGTATGTAATTTGCAATGCATCAGAAGGAGAGCCAAATGTCTTTAAGGATAAGTTTATCTTAGATAATTATTTGAGTGAAGTAATAAATGGAATTAATATTGCAGTTGATTTCCTTAATGCCAAAGATGCATATATTTATTTGAATAAAGATTATAAATTAAAGGGCGATATTGGGAAATGCATCATCTTCAAGAAAACATCAGGATATATCGGAGGAGAAGAAACTGCAGCTGTTGAAGCAATTGAAGGCAAAAGAACTGAACCACGATTCAAGCCACCATTCTTAACTGATTGCGGACTTTTTAATTGTCCCACTTTAATGAATAATGTTGAGACATTTTATTATGTAAGCAAGGTTAGTAAAGGGGAATACAATAAAACAAGATTTTATTCTATAAATGGCGATGTTCCAAATGAAGGAGTTTATGAGTTGCCAGTTGATATGTCAATGTTTGATATTTTAAAACAAACAGGAAATTATCCAGATTTTGATTTTTTTGCTCAAGTCGGAGGTGGGGCGTCAGGAGAGATAATACTACCTCAAGAATTAAAAAAGCCTGCTTTTGGAGCTGGTTCAATTACAATTTACAACAAAGACAAAACTGATATATATGCTTTGATGGAGAAGTGGGCAGAGTTTTTTCATACAGGAAATTGTGATAAGTGTGCTCCTTGTAGAGAAGGTGCTTTTAGAATATATGAAATGGTTAAGAATAGGGATATTGATTACGAAGTTCTTGATGAAATATTTTTCAATCTTAAGAAGTCAAGCTTCTGTGCTCTTGGGAAATGCATTCCATTACCATTTGAAAGTTTAATTAAAAAAGTAAAATGAAGATTAGAATAAATAATAAAGATTTTGATTGTAAGAAAGGAGAGGTGGTTTTAGATGTTGCGCTAAGAAATGGAATTAAGATTCCTGCCGTTTGTCGTCATACTGATTTAGAACCACAGAATAGCTGTAGATTATGCTTAGTTGAGATAAAAGGAAAAGGACTTCAAACATCTTGTTCAACTAAAGTAGAAAATGGGATGGAAATCTCCACAGAATCAGCAGAAATTAAAAGATTAAGGAAAATTAATTTAGAACTTCTTTTTTCTCAACACATTGAACAATGCAGCGAATGTAATTGGAGCTATAAGTGTAAATTATTAGAATTAGCCAGAAAATATGAGATTAAAATTACAAAGTTTAATGATAGGAAAAAGGACTTTCCTACTTACCAATTTGGGCCATCAGTAGTTTTTGATAGCTCAAAATGTATTGACTGTAAAAATTGTATTGCAATGTGTCAAAAGCAAGGAGTTGGTTTCCTTGATAATAAAGAAAAAGATGGATTTTTTTGCACAGTTCCTGGACAGACAAAAGAGTGTGTCTATTGTGGACAATGTATTACTCATTGTCCTTCAGGCGCCTTCGAAGAGGTGAGTTCTATTAAAGAAGTTGAAGAAGCTCTTAAAAAAGGAAATGTTGTCTTTCAATTCGCACCTGCGATAAGGAGTAGTATTGGAGAAGAGTTTAACCTACCTCATGGATCAATAACTACCGGTAAATTAGTTGCTGCGTTGAGAAAGTTGGGAGCAAAAAAAGTATTTGATGTTTCTTTTAGCGCTGATATTACAACTATTGAAGAAGGTGGAGAATTGATTGAGAGATTATCTGAAGATAAAAATCTTCCAATGTTTACATCTTGTTGTCCTTCTTGGGTCAGGTACGTTGAGGTTTATAAGCCAGAACTAATTAAACATTTAACATCAGTAAGGTCACCTCATATAATATTAGGAGGTCTTATTAAAATGTCAGAAGATAATCCTATTGTAGTTTCTATTATGCCTTGTGTTTCAAAAAAGTACGAGATTACTAGAGAAGAATTAAAAATTGATGGAGTTAAGCCGGTAGATTATGTTTTAACTACTCGTGAACTTGGAAGAATGATTAGAAAAAACAAAATTGATTTTGAGAAGCTAGAAGAAAGGGATCCTGATTATCCATGGGGAGAAGCTACGGGCGCAGGAGTGATTTATGGTGCAACAGGAGGTGTAATGGAGTCAGCATTAAGGACGGTTTATGAAAAAATTACAGGAAAGAGCCTAGGGGATATTAATTTAAAATCAGTCAGGGGACTAAAGGGAGTTAAAGAAGCAGAAATTAAGATAGGGAAAAGAAAAGTTAGAGTAGCTGTTATTAATGGATTGGGGAATATAGACGGGCTTGATTATAAGAAATATGATTATATTGAAGTTATGGCCTGTCCTGGAGGATGTATCGGCGGTGGAGGACAACCAATACCGATAGATGATGAGATAAGGAAAAAGAGGGCAGAGTCATTGTATATTATTGATAAAAAGAAAAAAATAAGATTAGCACACGAAAGTCCTTTCGTAGAAAAGGCCTATAGAGAACATCTTAAGAATAAAAAAATAATACATAAAATTTGTCACACAACATATGGAAATAACAAAAACAAATAGCATTGCATTAGCTCAATTCGTTACACTTCTTTTAATTGCCTTTTTGGCACCCTTTATAGGTAATCAGTTTTTAACTGGCACTATTGTTAATGCAACATTAATTTTATCTTTCTTTTTATTGGGATATAAAGGTGCCATTCTTCTATGTTTCTTGCCTAGTGTAATTTCTTTATCATTAGGATTTATGCCGATGGCAATAATGTTGCCCTTTATTATTATCGGAAATATTGTCTTAGTTTCTTCTTTTAAGTTCATCAAGAATTATTACTTAGCATTATTCTATGGAGGAATATTAAAAGCATTATTGCTGTTTTTAACCGCGAGTATCTTAATTAGTAATCCTGTTGTTTTATCAATGATGAGTTGGCCCCAATTATTTACTGCAATTAGTGGAGGGTTATTAGCTTATATATTTAAGAAAAAATTAGATTTTTAATCATTTTTAGTGTATATTATAATTAATAATTAATTAATAAACATATATATGACATTTGAAGAATACCAAACAAAAGCAAGAGAAACAGCAATTTATCCTAATAAAGATAATAATTTTATATATCCTACACTAGGATTAGTAGGTGAAGCAGGTGAGGTTGCTGAAAAAATGAAGAAAGTTTTAAGAGATAATGACGGTATTATCTCTGAAGAAAAAAGAGAAGAAATTACAAAAGAATTAGGTGATGTTTTGTGGTATATTGCTAACTTATCAAAAGAATTGAATGTTTCCTTAGAAGATGTTGCACTAAAGAATATAGAGAAGCTTCAATCAAGACAACAAAGAAATGAGCTTCATGGTAGTGGTGACAATAGATAAATATGAATTTTTTTATGATAAACATTTTTGATGGTTATGTTAAAAAAGTAAGTAGTAACTGGTGGATAGTTTTTCTTACTGGATTAGTAGCAGTTGCTCTTGGGGTATCTTTTATAATCTGGCCATTAGAAGCAGTTAAAGTTTTAGTTTATTTTATTGGTTTCATGATCATTATTATTGGATTAGGATATATTAAGAATAGCTTTAAGGTAAAGAAAGCAGGAGACAATTATGAAAGAATCAAAGAAGATATCAAATCAAAATTTGATTGAGGTTATAAAGCTTAATAAGGAGAGGGAGCCTTTTTCATCTAATAAGGTTTATAATTCTGCACTAAGAGCAGGAGCTTCTTTTTCTTTAGCAAAAGAAATATCATTAGAAGTGGAAAATGAAGTTTATAACGGAATTAAAACTTCAGAGATATTTAAGAAGGTTAAGGGCAGATTAAAAGATAAAGATATTCAACTCTCAATGAAATTTTCTTTGAAAGAGGGCATTAGGCGACTCGGCCCCGAAGGTTTTTTGTTTGAAGATTTTACCAAGAAGATAATTTCTAATTATTGTCTGATAATTAAAGAAGGGGACATTGTTTCTGGAAAATGTGGTAAATATGAAATTGATTTTTTAGCAGAAAATAATAGTTATTTTTTTATTGGGGAGTGTAAGTATAGAAATAGCCATAATTCTAGGATAGACATTAATGTTCCCCTTAAGAGTTTCGCTATTCTAGAAGATATTGAAAAGGGTAACACTTTTCCCAATAAAAAACTAAGATCTTTTATTGTTACAAATACTAAGTTTACCAAAGATGCGATAAAATATTCTAATTGCAAGGGTATTAAATTATTGGGCTGGAAGTATCCTCAAAAAAGAGGACTAGAAAGATTAATTGAGGAAAAGAAATTATATCCCATTACAATTTTACCAGCACTAACAAAATATATATTTGCTATTTTTCAAAAAGAAGGGATATTGCTAGCTAGAGAGGTTCTTGATGTTGATATTGATAAATTATCAAAATCAGCTAGTATATCAAAAGCAAGTTTAGAAAAAATTAGAAATCAGGCAGATATTTTAATAAATAAAAGATAATGGCATTACAGATAGGAATTGTTGGTTTTCCTAATGTTGGAAAATCTACTCTATTTCAATTAATTACTAAAAAACAAGTGGATATTGCTAATTATCCATTTTGTACAATTGATCCAAATGTTGGGGTTACTTGTGTTCCTGATTCAAGAGTGGGAGAATTAGCCAATCTTACAAAATCAGCAAAGAAAATATATGCAACCATTGAGTTTGTTGATATAGCTGGCCTTGTTGAGGGAGCAAGTAAGGGCGAGGGTCTAGGAAACAAGTTTTTAGCTAATATCAGAGAGACGGATGCAATTGTTTATGTTCTTCGTTGTTTTAAAAATGATAATGTAATTAAAACAAGAGATGACTTAGATGTTTTGAAAGACAAAGAAATTTTAGATATGGAAATGATATTGAAGGACATTGAAACAATAGAAAAGCGGTTATCTTCCCTTGAGAAAGAAATTAGAGCAAATAAAAAAGAAGCAGTTAAAGAATCAGAGATTCTTAAGAAAGTTTATGAATTATTAAAAGATGGAAAAATAATATCTGATGTTTCTTTAAGTGATGAAGAAAAGAAAATAGTTGATAGTTATCAATTACTATCTTCAAAGCCAAGATTATATTTATTAAATGGAGAACAAAAAGATGTTTCTGCAGAAGTTTTAGATTACTTCAAAAATAAGGCCCATATTTTTATGGACATATTAACAGAGGTTGAAAGTGGTGAATTGTCCGAAGATGAACAAAAGGAATTAGGAATAGAACCAAAATTAAATGAATTAATTAAAGAGGCATATAGGTTGCTTGGTCTGATTAATTTTTTTACAACAGGTCCTGACGAGACGAGGTCGTGGACTATTAAGAGTGGGTCAAGCGCTCCACAGGCAGGCAGTGCAATTCATAGTGATTTTGAGGATAAGTTTATTAGGGCTGAAGTTATTAATTGGAAGGACTTAATTGATTGCAATGGTTTTGCAAGGGCAAGAGAAAAAGGTATGATTAAAACAGAGGGAAAAGAATATATTGTTAAAGATGGTGATGTAATTGAGTTTAAGATATGAAATATGATGTTGTTATAATTGGAGGAGGTCCTGCTGGAATGATATCTGCAATCAGTGCATCTTCTTTGGGTGCGAAAGTATTATTGATAGAGAAGAATGATAAACTAGGCAACAAGCTACTTTTAACTGGTGGAGGAAGGTGTAATTTAACCTGTATCGAAAAAAGTAATAAAGAATTTTGCAGTAAATTTGGTAAAAATGGAGATTTTCTCTTATCATCATTTTCTATATTTAATTTTCAAAAAGCAATTGAATTTTTTGAAGATCTTGGAATCAAAAAAGAAGGAAATAAAATATATCCAATAAGTGAAAATTCAAAAGATGTTTTGAAGTTTTTATTGTCTAAATTAAAGGAAAACAAAGTTAAGATACTAACATCTTCTCCTGTTTCAGAAATTAAAAGAGATGATGATAAGATTAAGTCAATAATATTAAGTAGTGGAGAGGTAATAGAAGGCAGGAAATATATTATTTGCACAGGGGGTAAATCATATGGTGTTACTGGTTCAACGGGAGACGCTTTTGCTTGGGACATTGGACATACTATTACTGAATTAAAGCCAGCATTGACCCCTATTGAGATAAAAGAAAAATGGACAAAATCATTACAGGGGATATCTCTAAAAGATATTTGTATCACTGTGAACAAGAAAAAATATTGCGGTGATCTATTATTTACCCATTTTGGATTAAGTGGACCAATGATTCTTAATATAAGTAAAAATATTAAACCAAAAGATATAATAATTTTAGATCTTTTCCCCAATAAAAATAAAGAAGAGCTTGATAAATATTTTCAAAAAATATTTGAAAAGAAAAAAAATAAGTTTGTTTCTACATTTTTATCTGATTTTATACCCGAAAAATTAATTCCATTTATCCTTAATTTTAGCAGTATTCCAAAAACAAGAAAAATAAACAACCTTACTAAAGAAGAGAGATTGAGATTAGTAAGAGTTGTTAAAGAAATAGAATTTAATGTTGCTGGATTATTAGGTTTTGATAAAGCAATGATTACTTCAGGAGGAATCTCTCTCAAAGAAGTTGATTCAAAAACAATGAAATCAAAAATAATTAATAATTTATATTTCGCTGGCGAGGTGCTTGATATAGATGGCCCTTCTGGAGGATATAATCTCCAAGTTTGTTGGACTACGGGATATGTCGCCGGCATTAATTCAATTAAAGATGACTAAATATATATATTCATTTTTCTTATTTCTCTTGCCTTTGTTTTTAATTACTCAAACAAGTCTGGTTAACACCATCTTTGTTATTGCTTTTGCATTTTCTCTTTTGTTATTTAGCTTTTTTAAACCACAGAAAATAATTTACAATAAATTAGTATTATTATTTTTTTCCTCCTTCTTGCTCTCGTTTATCTTTTCAAAAAATATATATTTTAGCTTATGGGGCAAAGGTGCAGAATCACTATTTGCTTTTATTTCTATTTTTGTTATTTTTTCTTACTTTAAAAAAGAATATTTTGGAGAAATATTCAAATTCTTTGTGCTAGGTAACATAATAGCAGTTATATACTTTTTTATTCAATCTTTTATTGGCAACGAAGTGTTAAATATTAGTCAATTATCAATAATAACTGCCTTGTCTTTATTATTTTTAATTCCTCAGTATAGAGATAAAAGAATTATTGCGCCAATAATATTATTTTTTGTATTTTTAATTTTTGTTGATATAAAAATAGCTTGGTTTATTTTATCCATTGGGACATTTTTAATTTTTTACAAAAAACTTGTAAATTGCAATTTTGAAATTAAAAAAACAATACCTCTCTTATTTATATTAATTGCTTTTTTAATATGTTTTTTAATTCCAATTCCATCAAGTGAAACTAAAGAAGTTGGAAATATTTCTTATAACCAAAGCATTTCTATTGCTAGGGGCAGCTTAACAGAGAGCGCAAAAAATTTATTTTTTGGTTCGGGACCATCAACATATCATTATCAGTTTTCTTTATACAAAGACAAGGAGATTAACTTAACTAATCCTTACTTGGTTGCTCGCGAGGGATCAAGCATGATTTTAACTTTTATTGTGACGCTGGGTCTTTTGGGCATTATTTCTCTATTAATTCTTCTCTCATTTTTCTACTTTGAGGGATTTAAAAATTTCTTAAAAGAAGATGATATTATTTTTCCTATGGCATTTTCCTTTTCTCTATTATTTTTCTTTGGAGCAATAGATATATTTATAATATTAATATTTTTTATATTATTTAATTCTTGGATTAATAAAAGAAAAGAAATTAAAATAGACAAGGCAATAATTGTGGCATTATTAATTATATTTGTTTTTGCTGGTTTTAATTATTTTAATTATATTAAAGCAGACAATCATTATAATCGCTCATTGGAATATTTCTTGTCGGGTGAATTGTTAGGAAAATCAATAAATGAAATGGAAAAATCAATCCAATCTTTCGAAATTGGTGATTATTATATTGCTTTGTCAAAACTATATTTACTAAATGCAAGTCAGTACTTTGAGGAAAGATGGGTAACTCAAGAAAAAATCAATGAACAAAGAAATATGATTGAAGAAAACATATCTCTTTCAGAAAAATATGCCAAAAAAGCTATAGAGATTGATAAGAATAATTTTCAATCATGGCAAAAATTAGGATTTCTTTATGAAAATATTAATTTTCTAGAAGAAGAAAAAACAGAGGATATTATTTACAACTATCAAGAAGCAAAAAAATTAGCTCCACAGAATTATGATATTTATTATGCACTAGGCAGGGCGTTTGAAGAAAGTGGAGAAAAAGAATTGGCGCTAGAAGAATATAAAAAAGCATTAGAGTTAAATCCAAACGATAATGAATTATTTAATAAGATAGAATTATGGAAGGAATAAAAGAAAATGTTTTATTGTCAAAATATTCTACTTTTAGAATTGGTGGACCTGCAAGATATTTAATTGAGGTAAGCGATCCAAAAGATATTAAAAGAGCAATTGAAAAAGCATTGGAATTAAATTTAAAATTTCTAGTAATTGGTGGGGGAAGTAATATTCTTTTTTCAAGCGAGGGCTACGATGGCATGGTAATTGTTTTTAATTCAAGTAATAATTTTTTGATCAATGACAACCTAATAGAAGTTAACGCAAGCATTTCTCTTAATTACTTGGTTAATAAGCTAGACAGCTACACTGGATTAGAATGGGCTATCGGCATACCAGGAACACTTGCAGGAGCAATTAATGGCAATGCAGGTGCCTTTGGGGTAGAAATATCTGAATTAATAAAACAAGTTAAAGTTTTAGAAGTCAAAAACAAAAAAATTATAGAAAGAGAGTTTTCTAAAAAAGATTGTAATTTTGGATATAGAAATAGTATTTTTAAAAATAATTATAATTTAATTATTACTTCTGCTATTTTAGAATTAGAAAAAGGGAACACAGAAGAAATTAAAAAAAACATTAAAAATAATTTAAGTAAAAGAATATTAAAACAACCAAAAGGATTTTCAATTGGTTCTATTTTTAAAAACGGAGACAATTTTTCTGCTGGTGAATTGATTGAGAAAGCAGGATTAAAGGGGAAACAGATTGGTGATGCAAAAATAGCTGAAGATCATGCAAATTTTATTATTAATTTGGGCAATGCAACATCAGATGATGTTCTATCATTGATAAAAATTATTAAAAAAGAAGTAGAAGAAAAATTTTTAATTAAACTTGAAGAAGAAATAAAAATTTTTTAGAAAAAACTATTGACAAATTTTTTTATAAAGAGGAAAATATAAATAGAAAGTGAAAATAATTTATAAGAAGGAAAAGGTCGATTAATAAAGTTTAACTTTTTCTAAAAAAATGGCAGTAAAAAAAACTGCAGCTAAAAAGGCTCCTGCAAAAAAGAAGCCAGCTGCAAAAAAACCAGCTACAAAGAAAGTAGCAAAGAAAAAGGTAGCAAAAAAACCAGCTAAAAAGGCTCCTGCAAAAAAACCAGCTAAAAAGGTTCCTGCAAAAAAACCAGCTACAAAGAAAGTAGCAAAGAAAAAAACTCCAGCAAAGAAGAAAAAATAATTTCTACTAAAACAGCTCATTAAGAGTTGTTTTAGTTATAATGATAAAAATATGGAAATAAAAATAAAAGCAACTAATTTAGAATTAACAGAATATTTAAGAAAACTAGTTGATCAAAAAATAAAGAAAATTGGAAAGTTGTTTCCAGAAAATTCTAATTTAATTATTGAGGTTGAGCTTGATAAAACAACTAAGCATCATTCAAAAGGAGATATTTTCAGAGCAGAGGCTCAAGTTCAAGTTCCCGGGGGCAAAATGTTAAGAGCGGAATCAAGCAGAGAGAATTTTCGCTTATCACTAAATGATGTTAAAGAACAGTTGATGCTCCAAGTAAAAAAGTATAAAGATAAGAATTCTATTGAGAAAAGAAGGGGACTTTGACCTTTTTTGATTATTGATATAGTATTATACTATGTCATTTCTAGAGAGATTCTTTGGCAATGCCAATGAAAAATATATTAAAAGTTTAGATCCAGTAATTCAAAAGATTAATTCTCTTGAGGCTGATTTTGCTAATCTTTCTTTAGATGAAATTAAAGAAAAAATAAAAGAACTTAAAGAAAGGTTATCAAATGGCGAGTCACTTGATGATGTTTTAGAAGAATCGTTTGCCTTAACTAGAGAAGCAGGTAAAAGGACATTAAATCAAAGACACTTTGATTGTCAGTTGATTGGTGGAATAGTTTTACATCAAGGAAAAATTGCTGAGATGAGAACAGGTGAAGGAAAAACTTTAACAGCAACTTTGCCTTTAGCATTAAACGCCCTATCAGGTAAAGGTTGTCATTTAGTTACTGTTAATGATTATCTTTCAAGAAGAGATGCTGTTTGGATGGGTCAAATCTATGATGCGCTAGGGCTTAGCGTTGCCTGTGTTAATCATGATCAATCATTTATATATGATTCTAACTACAAAAAAGAAGAAGCTGACGAAGTAAGAGATGAGTTAGGAGGGTTTTTAGTTGTTGAGGATTTTTTAAGGCCCTGTACAAGAAAAGAAGCATACAGTGCAGACATTACTTATGGAACAAACAATGAGTTTGGATTTGATTATCTAAAAGATAATATGGTTTATGACTTAAAAAGTAAATCTCAAAGGGGATTTAATTTTACTATAGTTGATGAGGTTGATTCTATATTGATTGATGAAGCAAGGACCCCATTAATTGTTTCATCACCCGATGAAGAGAGTTCAAAATGGTATGGGGAATTTTCAAGGATTATTCCTAAATTAAAAAAAGATGAAGATTTTGAAATTGATGAAAAGTTTAGAGCAGTAACATTGACTGAAAAAGGAATAGACAGGGTGGAGAGTATTTTAGCCATGGGTAACATCTATGACGAAAGAGGTTCAAAATATTTGCATCATTTAGAGCAAGCATTAAAAGCAGAAATTCTTTTTAAAAAAGAAAAGGATTATGTTATCAAAAATGGAGAAGTAATAATTATTGATCAATTTACAGGAAGAATGATGCCCGGAAGGAGATGGTCAGGTGGACTTCATCAAGCAGTTGAAGCTAAAGAGGGTGTTAGGGTAATGCCGGAGTCAATAACATTAGCATCTGTAACATTTCAAAATTACTTTAGAATGTATGATAAGCTTTCTGGAATGACAGGAACAGCAGAAACATCTGCTGAAGAATTTGATAAAGTATACGGCCTTGAGGTGGTTGTAATACCAACAAATAAAGAAATTGTAAGAAAGGACTTGCCAGACAAGGTTTATAAAACGGAAGAAGCAAAGTTTAGGGCAGTTGTTAATGAGGTAAAAGAAAAGTATAAAAAGGGACAGCCGGTCTTAGTTGGTACAACATCAATTGATAAAAATGAATATCTAGGAGCATTATTGGGTAGAGAAGGGGTTCCTCATAAAGTATTAAATGCTAAACATCATGAGCAAGAGGGTGAGATTATTGCTCAAGCGGGTAAAAAGGGTGCGGTTACTATTGCTACCAATATGGCTGGTCGTGGAGTTGATATTTATTTAGGAGGGACACCATCAACACCAGAAGAAAACCAAGAAGTTAAAGATTTAGGCGGACTTTGCGTGATAGGAACAGAAAGACACGAAGCAAGAAGAATTGACAATCAATTAAGAGGTAGAGCAGGAAGACAGGGTGATCCAGGAGAAACACAATTCTTTGTTTCGCTAGAAGACGATGTTATTAGAATATTTGGTGGAGACAAAATCAAGGCATTAATGGAAAGATTTAATATTGATGAAGATACGCCAATTGAAAATGGAATGATTTCAAGAAGTATTGAATCAGCTCAAAGCAAGATTGAGGGATTTAATTTTGACTCAAGAAAACATGTTTTAGATTATGATGATGTTTTAAATAAACAAAGGGATACAATTTATATAAAAAGAGATGAATTATTAGAAAAAGAAAATCTAAGAGATACGATTATTCCATTACTTTCTAAACATGGATACAGCGAAGATGATTATAATAAAAAGGAAGAAGAGGTTGGCAAAGACAATATGCGTCAGATTGAAAAGATAGCTGGAATTAGAGCAATTGATTCTATATGGATTGAGCATTTAGAAAATATGGAAAGCTTAAAAGATTCTGTAAGATTAAGAGCATATGGACAAAGAGATCCATTAATTGAGTACAAAAAAGAAGCACATATATTGTTTAGAGAATTGCTAGAAAATTGTGAGCGTAATATGGTTGAAGCGATTATGAAAGCGACAATCAATATTCAACCACCTTCTAAATTAGAAGAATATTCTACACCTAAGAATAAGACAGGCATAAATAGAAATGATCCATGTCCTTGTGGTAGTGGAAAAAAATACAAGAAATGTTGCGGGAAATAATTTTGACAAAAGCTCCCTAATAGTATAATCTACTCAATGTAATAAGCATTCTGCTTTTGGGCAGATTTTTTAAGTTATGGAGATAAGAAACATCGCAATTATAGCACATGTAGATCATGGTAAGACCTCATTGACTGACTCTTTGATGAAACAATCAGGAGCAGTTGAGGACAGCTTTACTATGGACACAAATGAACTGGAAAGAGAAAGAGGGATTACTATATATTCTAAAAACACCTCAATTTTCTATAAAGATACAAAGATTAATATAGTTGATACTCCCGGTCACGCTGATTTTAGCTCAGAAGTTGAAAGAGTTTTAAGATCAATTGATTCTGTGTTGTTGGTTGTTGACGCTCAGGAAGGTCCAATGCCTCAAACAAAATTTGTTTTAAAAAAATCATTGGAATTAGGGCTAAAACCGATTGTTGTGATTAATAAGATTGACAAGCCAGCAGCTAGACCAGATGATGTTAAGGAAATGGTTTATGAACTATTTCTAGATTTGGGAGCCAATGATGAACAACTTGATTTTGAAGTTGTTTATGCAAATGGAAGAGATGGTATTGCTAAAAGAAAAATAGATGATGACTCTAATAACCTAGAGCCACTTTTAGATTTAGTTTTAGAAAAAGTAGTTCCTGCATCATCAGATGAATTAACAAATAAAGAATTAAGAGCACAGCCATTTAATTTAGGATATGATAATTTCTTAGGAAGATTAGCAATTTGCAGGATATATGAAGGAAAAATCAAAAAGGCAGATGATGTTTTTGTTAAGGGCCTTGATGGTCAATTAAGAAAAAGCAAAATCATTAAAATGTTTACTTTTCATGGCTTAGAAAAAGTAGAGCTAGACGAGGCAATTGCAGGAGATATCGTAGTCGTTGCAGGAATACCCGATATATTTATTGGTGAAACGATTTGTATTAATCCAGAAGTAGAATCACTTCCAATTATTCATATAGACGAACCAACAATTTCACTTAACTTTTTAGTTAATAATTCTCCTTTCGCTGGAAAAGATGGTAAGTTTGTTACTAATAGACAAATTAAAGAAAGATTAGAAAAAGAGACAGAAGTTAATGTCGGTCTTAAAATAGATTTTTCTTCAACTGAATATTACAAGGTTAATGGAAGAGGGGAGCTTCATATTGCAGTGTTATTAGAAAAAATGAGGCGTGAAGGATACGAGTTGCAAATTTCTCAACCACAGGTAATTTTTAAAGAAGAAAACGGGGAAAAATTAGAACCATACGAAGAAGTAATTATTGATATTCCTAGTGATATGTCAGGAGTGGTAATTGAAAAGTTATCTAAAAGAAAAGGGGTAATGACGGAAATGAAGCCAGACACAAATCATACAAGAATAATTTTTGAAATACCAACGAGGGGATTATTAGGATACAAGTCAGAATTTGTTGTTGATACTCGTGGAGAAGGGATATTAGCAAGCAGGGTTATTGGTTTTAAAAAGTATGCAGGGGAAATTGAAAAAAGAAATGTTGGCTCAATGGTTTCTATGGCAACAGGTAAGTCATCAGGATTTTCATTATTTAATTTACAAGAAAGAGGCGTGTTGTACATTGGTCACGCAGAAGACATTTATGAAGGAATGGTTATAGGTAATGTTTCTAAAGGTAATGATTTAGCTGTTAATCCAACGAAGGGAAAAGAACTCTCTAATATGAGGTCTTCTGGGGCCGATGAAGCAATTAAACTTACTCCACCAGATATTTTGAATATTGAAAAAGGAATGAGTATTATGAGTGAAGATGAGTATTTAGAAATTACTCCTAATTTTGTTCGCTTAAGAAAACAATACCTAACTGAGATCGAAAGAACAAGGCAAAAGAGAAAGCAGTAATTATAATTTACTAAAAGTTACATTATTTTCTCCAAGTTCCGCCCATATTTTTTCTACAGTCATATCAGGGAATCTCTCTTTAATTATTAATTCTATTTTAAGCAAGTCCTTGACTTGTTTTTCTTTTTCCTCTTCGGGAGAATTGAATTGATAAGAACTCTTATATGCTCCACAATCACTGTGGTGAATTAAAACTACTTTAGATGAGTGATGTAAATTATGTGATATTTCAATTTGCTTTAATAAGTAAGAATTACCATCTGCAATTTCTTTACTTGATCCTGCAACAGAAACAATGTCGGACCCTCCGTAATTATTTTTTATAAAATCATTTGTTTCATTGATTAATCTGAAATCAATACAATGAAATACAATGTTTTGACAATTATGATCATTCATATTCTTTAAAGTAAATAATTATATATTCCTATAAAATGTGTAATTGTTCCTAAAAGAACAAATATGTGGAAAATTTCATGAAAACCAAAGCCCTCAATTATGTTTGGTTTTTTTATAGCATATATTACTGCTCCTACACTATAGAAAAGCCCACCCAACAAAAGATATATTATTAGTGGTAAGCCAACTGATAGATAAAGAGGGTAAATTATTGCCATAGAAAGCCAGCCCATCAAGACATATAAAAATGTAGCAAACCATCTTGGTACTTTTGTCCAAAAAGATTTGAAAAAAACCGTGCTGATTCCTAAAATAGCAAGTGTCCATATTACAATCATTGATATTATTCCCCACAAACCATCAAGAGCAATGAGGCAAAAAGGGGTATATGTTCCTGCGATAAGGATATAAATCATTGCGTGGTCAATTTTTCTAAATAAGTCCACCTCTTCTGGAGAGTGACCAAAAAGATGATATGTGCTACTTGAGGTATAAAGAAAAATCATACTTAAACCGAATACAAGAAAAGCAATTATTTGAGTTGAATTGCTCGAAAGCGAAACCAAAACAATAGTTCCCACAATAGAAAGTATAAGGCCTAACAAGTGACTAAAGCCAGAGAATGGATCTTTTATTTTCATATAATTATATTACACTATTTTTACATATTAGAGAAATGTGCTATAGTATTTCCAGTACCTTTAAAAAGGAGGGCTTGTAATGAACTCGTTGAAAAAAGAATTAAGCAATAAAAATGCTGAAAGGGTAAAAGAAATTTTATCGTCATTGGACTATGAGCCGAAATTGAAAATTGAAACTTGCAACATTCCGATAAGAAAAATTGATCATACTTACTGGTGGCA
Source organism: Minisyncoccota bacterium (assembly GCA_028692555.1). GTDB lineage: Bacteria > Patescibacteriota > Minisyncoccia > Minisyncoccales > Minisyncoccaceae > UBA2558. The sequence continues at coordinate 56,547 of JAQUXE010000001.1, read as the reverse complement.
AATTAGCTAGACCAAGAGATCCTACTCATTACCTAGTAAATATCTTCCATGAGGACATAGATTGTATGTTAGAGTCCGAAATGATAAGATACGCCGCAAGAGCAGTAAGATGTCGCAGACAGAGTGGAGAGAACAAGCTTGAGACATTTGTACCCATCCATTCAAAAGTAGGAGAAGGGCTCAAGGAAGTTATTTCTTCTATGTATTTTTATTCATGGGGTGAGTATGAAGCAGATTCTCAGGTTTATGCTATTGTTGCTCAACACCTATACGAAGCAGGAGTGGGACCAGAGGATATCGCTAAATTATTACTGATGAATGCTTCAGAAGCATATGAAGCAAGCTTTGAAAAAACATAAGATAGAGTAAATACTCTATTTTTTTATACCGTAAGACTCTTTTAATGACTGTATTCTATCATATGATTGATTGATTAGTTCTTCTGGTATTAGGTTATTCTTGACAGCATTAAAAATTATATCAACTGCTTTGTATGGAATTAATTCATCATATTTCTCTAACCCATTATTAGACAAAATTAGAAGATCACATCCAGCATTGATTGCCATAATTAATCCTTCTTCAAATCCGTAATGATCAACGATCGCACCCATATTCATATCATCTGAAACAATTATACCATTAAAGCCAATCTTTTCTCTTAGTATATTTTGAAGAAACAATGGAGAAAGAGTTGCAGGGTAATTTTCATCAATGTTTTGGTTCATTATATGGGCAGTCATTACCATATCATTATATCCATTTTCAATTAACAATTCATATGGCAATAATTCTTCTTCTTTGTATGTATTAGTGACATCAGTCATTCCTAAGTGAGAATCATTTTCGGAGCTACCGTGGCCAGGGAAATGCTTTATTGCTGTAACGATATTACTTTGATGAAGTCCTTCAATAAAGGAACTTGCGTGATTATATACTTTTTCAGGATCATTACTAAAAGATCTTTCTAGGCATCCAATAACAGGATTTTCTGGATTAACATTAACATCTACTACGGGAGCAAAGTTTAAGTTAAATCCTAGATCACTTAATTGTTGTCCTAGAAAAATACCATGACTTTTGGTTCCTTCAACAGACCCCTTTCCCATTTCTTCAGCAGATGGAATATTTGTAAAACCATATTTTTCTTTTAGACGATTGACATCGCCACCTTCAGCATCAACAGCAATAAACATATCATTTGATAATTTATTTAGTTGAGATATTAATTCTTTGGTTTGCTGAGGGCTTATAATATTTCTTTCAATTTCTCCACCCGAAGGAACATCTCTATCAAATAAAATTACTCCTCCAATATTTAAATCTTTTAATGTTTGATCAATGTAGGGAGTTATACTTGTCCCCCTAAATCCAATAATCAACATTTGTTCAATTTTTTCTCTTAATTTTTCTTCTTCGGTGAGTGGAGCATAGATGTATCCTTTTGTTAAAAATAATATACCCAGAGCAACTATTATTATTAATATTATCTTTTTCATAGAGTTATTATATCATAACCATTGACATTTATCTATAATTAAACTAGGATACCACTAACACTCTAGGTGCGTGCTCTCAAAAGAGTAGGTCGTTTAAAAAATAATTTATTAAAAGAAACAATGGAAAAGAAACTATACGTAGGAAATCTTCCTTACACTGTTACTGATGAATCTCTTAAAGATCTATTTTCAGAAGTTGGTGAAGTATCATCAGCATCTATAATTATAGACAAGTTTTCAAAGAGATCAAAAGGTTTTGGTTTTGTAGAAATGTCTACAGAAGAAGACGCTCAAAAAGCTAAAGACGAATTCAACGGAAAAGAAGTTGAAGGAAGAAAACTAATTGTTGACGAAGCTAGACCAATGAAGGAAAACGACTTCAGAGGTGAGTAATAGTTAACTCAAAGAGGAGCCCCTACTCGGGGCTCTTTTTTTGTGCTATAATAGTAAGCTATGAAGTTCAAACTGGAAACATCTTTGAGGCCCAAGGGAGATCAACCTAGTGCAATTGAAGAATTATCACTAGGTGGCGCTAAGGGCAAGCAAACATTACTAGGGGTCACGGGATCAGGGAAAACTTTTACTATTGCTAATGTTATTAACAAAATACAAAAACCAACTCTTGTAATATCTCATAATAAAACACTAGCAGCTCAATTGTGTAATGAGTTTAGAGAATTCTTTCCTCACAATGCAGTAGAGTATTTTGTTAGTTACTATGACTACTATCAGCCAGAAACATATATGGTCAATACTGACACATATATTGAAAAGGAGGCGCAAATCAATCAAGAAATTGATCGCCTCCGTCACGCTTCTACACAATCATTATCAACTAGAAAAGATGTTATTATTGTTTCTTCAGTTTCTTGTATATATGGATTAGGTTCTCCCGAGGAGTATAAAAATACATTGTTTGAATTAAAGGTTAATCAAAAGATTGATAGAAAAGAAGTTGCTAGCAAATTAATTGATATGCAGTTTGAAAGAGTAAAAGATGATTTAAGAATGGGAACTTTTAGATTAAGAGGACAAACATTAGAAATAATGCCAGTGAATAAAAGAATTATATATAGGATAGATATAGGAGGTAAAATAAACTTGATTGAAACAATTGATCCAATTAGGAGAAACATTATTGAGGAAAATAAAATCATTTATATCTTCCCCTCAAAGCATTATGTTATTAGCGAACAAAGAAGAAAAGAAGCTATTGAGGAGATAAGGAGTGATTTAGCAGATAGATTATCTTTTTTTGAAAAAAGTTCAAAGAAGTTAGAATATGAAAGATTAAAAAAGAGGGTTAATTATGATTTAGAAATGATCGAGAACATTGGATACTGTCATGGCATAGAAAACTATTCAAGGCATTTTGATGGAAGATCATCAGGAGAGCCACCTTTTACATTAATAGATTATTTTAAAGAAGCTGATAAAGATTTTTTAACCGTGATAGATGAATCACATGTGACGATTCCTCAAATAGGAAGTATGTATGAAGGAGACAAATCAAGAAAGAAAGCTTTGATTGATCATGGATTTAGATTAGAGAGTGCATATGACAATAGGCCATTAAAATATAATGAGTTTGAAAAAATGACAGATAATATTATATATGTCTCAGCTACACCGAAAGATTTTGAACTTAATAAAAGTAAAAAGATTGTTGAGCAAATTGTTAGACCAACTGGGCTAATTGATCCCGAAGTAATAATCAAGCCAATTAATGGCAAGGTTTCTCAGGTTGATGATTTAATCATAAACATTATTGAGCAAGTTACGAAAAAAGAAAAAACCTTAGTGACTACTCTAACAAAAAGAATGGCTGAGGACTTGACGGGATACTTAGAACAGAGAAAAATTAAAGTAAAATATATTCATAGCGATATTAAAACACTAGAGAGAATTGAAATTATTACAGAATTAAGAAAAGGTCTTATTGATGTAATTGTAGGAGTTAACTTATTAAGAGAAGGATTAGACATTCCAGAAGTATCGTTAGTGGCAATTCTTGATGCTGATAAAGAAGGTTTTTTAAGAAACGAGACAAGCTTGATTCAAACAATTGGAAGAGCGGCTAGAAATGTAAATGGTAGAGTTATTCTTTACGCTGATAAAAATACCAAGTCAATCGACAATGCAATTAAAGAAACCAACAGAAGAAGAAAGATTCAATTGAAGTATAATAAGGATAATAATATCACACCAAAAACAATTGAAAAAAGCATTAAAAATATATTAGAAGATTTTGGAATTGAGAGCAAAAGAACAAAAACATTAGAAATTGAAATGGTGGGCGATGATATTAAAGAAACAATAAAAGAGAAAAAAGAGAGAATGAAAGAGGCGGCTGAAAAACTAGAATTTGAATTAGCGCTAATCTTAAGAGAAGAGATATTAATTTTAGAAAAAAAATATGCAAGAGAGAATAATAATAAAAGGAGCAAGAGAGCATAATTTGAAAAATATATCTCTTGAGATGCCCAGAAATAAAATGATTGTTTTTACTGGCTTATCTGGTTCAGGAAAAACTAGTTTAGCTTTTGATACTATTTTTGCAGAAGGGCAAAGAAGGTATATTGAATCTCTTTCTTCTTATGCAAGACAATTTTTAGGTGGCATGAGTAAGCCAGATGTTGATGAAATTGAAGGTTTATCTCCAGCTATATCAATTAGTCAAAAAGCACATAGTAGTAATCCTCGCTCAACAGTAGCAACAATTACAGAAATATATGACTATTTAAGAGTTTTATTCGCTAGAATTGGAAAACCATTTTGTCCTAATTGTGGAATTGAAATTGAAAAAGTAACTGATGACGAAATATTTAAAAGAACAAAAGAATCGCTTCCCTCCGAGGGAGAATTGATTATTTTGTCTCCCGTTGTAAGAGGAAGAAAGGGGGAGTATTATCAAATGCTTCAAGATCTCTATGAGTCAGGATTTAGTAGCGTTAGAATTGATGGCAAAGAAAAAAGCTTGAAGCAAAAAATATTAATTAAAAAAGAAGTTAAACATAATATAGAAATAGTAATTGATAAAATAAGTTATTCTAAAATTGACGATGATTTTGATTTTAGATTAAGTGAAGCGATAGAAACAGCAATAGATATGTCTGATGGATTATGCACCATTATTTTTCCCAACAAAGAAGAGCAAATATTTAGCACACAATACTCTTGTCCTCAGTGTGGTTTTAGTTTTCCAGAAATTGAACCTCGTCTATTTAGTTTTAATAGTCCTTATGGATATTGCGAAGCTTGTAATGGCCTAGGAATAGAAAATATTTATAGCTCAATTCCTTGTAGCGTTTGTGATGGTAAAAGATTAAACAAGAATGCGCTAAGCATTAAGGTGGGAGATAAAAACATATGGGAAACAACTGATATGACAATTGATAAAGCGTTAGAGTTTTTTAATAATTTAAAGATTAGTAAAAAAGAGAAAGAAATTGCCGATGTAATTTTAAAAGAAATAATTAATAGATTGCAATTCTTAATTGATGTTGGTCTTCAATATATTAAATTAAACAGAAAATCAGGAACCTTGTCAGGAGGCGAAGCTCAAAGGATACGTCTTGCTTCTCAAGTAGGAACAAAATTAGTCGGCGCTCTTTATGTTTTAGATGAGCCAACGATAGGGCTTCATCAAAGAGATAACGAATTACTTGTTAAAACATTAAGGAACTTGTGCGATATGGGAAACACCATAATTGTTGTTGAGCACGATGAAGATACAATTTTAGCTAGCGACTGGATTGTTGATTTTGGACCAAGAGCAGGTAAAAATGGTGGGCAGATTATGTTTAACGGTGAAGTTAAAGAACTATTAAAAGGAGAAAGTAAATCACTAACAGGGAAGTACTTAAGAAGAGAAGAGGTGATTGAGACGCCTAGTAAAAGAAGGGAAATTTCAAAAACTACTCCGCAATTAAAAGTTATTGGTGCTTTTGAAAATAATTTAAAAAATATAAGTACAAATATTCCATTAGGTAAATTAGTTTGCCTTACTGGTGTTTCTGGCTCAGGTAAATCAACTTTAATGAATGATATTGTTTATAACTATGTTACGGGCAAATTAAATCACTTTAAAAGAGACATTAAAGTAAAAGAAATTAAAAACATTGAATATATTGATAGAATAATTAAGATGGATCAGTCAATGATTGGCAAATCTCCTCGTTCTAACCCAGCAACTTATACCAAAGCATATGATGAAATTAGAAATCTTTTTGCTTCAACTCCAGAGGCGAGAATGAAGGGCTACAAGTCAGGAAGATTTAGTTTTAATGTTGCTGGGGGGCGATGTGAAAATTGCCAAGGCAGGGGCACGATGGAAATTGAAATGCACTTCTTGCCTAATGTAGAAATTATGTGTGATTTTTGTAAGGGCAAGAGGTTTAATAAGGAGACGCTCGCAGTTCATTATAAGAATAAGAATATTGCAGAGGTTTTAGAAATGACAATAGAAGAAGCTGAAAAGTTCTTTAAGGATATTCCATTAATTAATGACAAGTTAAAAGTTCTTAATGATGTTGGTCTTGGTTATTTAACACTAGGTCAAAGTGCTACTACATTGTCCGGCGGAGAATCACAAAGAATTAAATTGGGTCGCGAATTAAGCAAAAGAAGCACTGGTAAAACGCTATATTTGTTAGACGAGCCAACAACAGGACTTCATTATGATGATATTAAGAAGTTGATTTTGGTTTTACAAAAACTTGTTGATAGGGGAAATACCGTGATGGTTATTGAGCATAACCTGGACTTTATTAAATGTGCTGATTGGATAATTGATTTGGGAGAAGATGGTGGTGATAATGGTGGGAAAATAGTTGGAGAGGGAACTCCTGAAGAAATTGCAAGATTGTCTAGCTGGACTGGATATTATTTAAGAAAAACAATAAATGAAAAATTGGAGAGAAAAAATTGACCAAATACCACAAGCTTCAGGGATATATCTTTTTTATCAAAAAGGTAAACTTGTCTATGTTGGGAAGGCAACATCACTAAGAGATAGAATTAGAAGCTATTTAAATCCAAAAACGACTAGACCAATAGAAACTTTAATTGATAGTGTTGATGAGGTTAAGTGGAAAGAAACTAATTCAGTTCTAGAAGCAATTATTTTAGAGGCAAATCATATTAAAGAGTTTGAGCCAAAATACAATGTTAAAGAAAAAGATGATAAAAGTTGGAACTATTTAGTAATTACAAAAGATAGTTTTCCTAAGTTGTTAGCAGTTAGAGAAAGAAACTTAAAGATTAAAGATTATAAATATGCTTTTGGTCCTTATGCAGAAGGAAAGATATCCGAAGTTCTAAAAATATTGCACTCCTTGTTCTCTATATCAAGATGTGGTCCTAATCAAAAAAGGCCTTGTTTTGATTATAATCTTAAAAGATGTTTAGGGGTTTGTACTGGTGAGATAACAAGGAGTGCTTATGATAAGAGAGTTATTAAACCACTAATTCTTTTCTTAAGAGGAAAAAAGAAAAGTTTGATGGCCTCTCTTGAAAAACAGATGAAGCAATATTCTAAAGACAATCAATTTGAAGAAGCGATAAGAATAAGAGATCAAATTAAAGCACTTCAAAAAATAGTCGATTTTTCTCTATTAGATAAGAGCTTTATTGAAGATATTAAAAGAAAGTCAATTGAAAGAATAGAGGGTTATGATATTTCAAACTTGGGAGACGAAGTAATGGTTGGGAGCATGGTTGTTTTTGAAAATGGCAAAGCAATTAAAAAGGAATACAAAAAGTTTAAAATTAAAAATGTTAAAAATCAAAGTGATGTAGGTTGTATTAGAGAGATAATAGAAAGAAGATTTAATCATAAAGAATGGAAGTATCCTGATATAATACTAATTGACGGAGGCAAGCCGCAAATATCTGCTGTTAAGAATGTTATTAAAAATATTCCTGTAGTAGGAATTGCTAAGGGTAAAGACAGAAAGAAAGATGAAATAATCACCGAGGTTAAAGATTATAATAAAGAATTATTAATTAAAGTGAGAGATGAGGCACATAGATTTGCAATTAATTACCAAAGACAAATTAAGAGAAAGAAGTTGACCTCTTGATATTTTTAATGTTAAAATAACTATATGGAAATAATTAATTTTGAAGATTTTATTAAAATAGACTTAAGGATTGGTAAAATTATTGAAGCAGAAAAAGTTGAAGGTTCAACTAAGATTATTAAAACAATAGTTGATTTGGGCGAAGATAAAAAGCAAGTATTAGCAGGAATAGGAGAATTTTATACTCCAGAAGAATTAATTGATAAGGTTGTTGCAGTAGTGGTTAATCTTTCTCCTAAGAAAATAATGGGATTCGATAGTGAGGGAATGATCCTAGCAGTTAAGGACGGTGAGAGCTTGTCATTGTTAGGAACAGATAAAGAAATTAAAATAGGCTCAAAGATTAGTTAATAATAATTAAATAAAAAAAATGGAATCACAATATTTTGAAAAAGAAGCAAAAATGGAGAACCCAATGTTCAAAGCTCTAACAATAATATTGATTGTTCTTCTTTGTCTTGGAATAATATATTTGTTTTTTGGAATTCAAAACTTATCAAAAGAAACTAAATATATCGGAGTAGAGCAAGGAGATGGCAAGATCGAAGTAGTTGGTAGCGGAATTGTTTACATAACTCCTGATACTGCCGTGGCTTCTTTTACTGCAATCACAGAAGAAAGCACAATTGGCTCTGCTCTTAATAAAAACAGAGAAAAAATTAATAGAGTAACTGACTTTTTGAAAAGACAAGGGATAAGCGAAGATGACTTCAAAGTTCTTGACTTCAATATTTATCCTAAGTATCAATGGCAGACTACAGGGGTTGATTTAACAGCTTATCCAAATGGAAGGCGTGTAATTGTTGCTTATGAAGCAGTAGAATCATTAGAGGTTGTTATTAAAGATAGCGATAGTATCGGAAGAGTAATACAGGGATCAATTGATGCAGGAGCAAGTCAGGTGAGTAATTTAAAGTTTATTATTGGTGATCAAGAAAAAGTAAAAGACGAAGCAAGAAAGTTAGCAATAGAAGATGCTAAGAAAAAGGCTTCAGAGATTGCAACATTATTAGGAATAAGAATTGGTAATGCATTTAGTTTTACTGAAGAATATGATATTCCTGAGATTTTATTCTCCGATGGTCCAACAACCGGATCTGGGGCAAATATGGAAATTGTTGTGAGGGAAAACAAAGTTGAAGCAAGGGTAAATATTTTATACAATATTAAGTAATATGAAAAAGTTTATTGCAATATTAATCGTTATCTTATTGTCAATAAATATTTTTATTTATTTTAATCAAGAAAAGAAAGAAGAAGTTATAAAGAGTGGAGAAGTAGTAACTGTTCTTTTTGAAAAAGAAGCATATATTCTAAGTCAAAGCAATATTTATAATATCCTAGCAAGGTATCCAATTGTTAATAAGGGTATTAATGAGAATTTCAATGAATTACTATTGGGCCAAATCGAAAGCTTTAAGGAGGTTGCAGAAGAAAATGCAGAATTTATACCAGATATTGAGAATAGAAGATTTATTTTTGATGCTGATTATTATATTGAAAGCTTCTCAGAAGATATTAAAAGTTATGCTTTTACAGTATCAACGTATTCAGGGGGAGCTCATGGATATGTTGACACTATTACGCAAACATATGATATAAGAACTGGAGAGATGTATGATTTACAAGACGTTGTTCTGGATATGGAGGCATTTTCTCAAGTGGTAAAAGAAAAGCTACTACAAAAATTTGGAAGTTTTTATGATGAAGATTGGGTCAATAGTGGAATAGATCCAAGTCAAAAAGAGAATTACGAAAGATTCTCAATCGCAAGAGATTCTTTAATTATTTATTTTCCACCATACCAAGTTGCTAGTTATGCTGAAGGAACAATTGTGATTGAAATCTATTTTGAAGAAATTAAAAATATTATAGATTCTAATTTTATAAAATAATATGAATGACAAGGTTACATTATTAATAGTTACAGGACTAATACTTATTGGTGTTTTTTACATTTCTTCAATAGGCGAAGAAACATCAGCAGGAAATAATAATTTACTAAAAGGAGATATAACAGAAGTAATAAATAATAATCAAAAAGATATGATAAAAATAGAAACAATTATTGAAGGAAGTGGAGTAGAATCAAAAGTAGGTGATAACTTAACAGTTCATTATACGGGGACATTAGAAGATGGAACTAAATTTGATTCAAGCGTTGATAGGGGATCTCCTTTTGTTTTTGCCTTAGGGGCTGGTCGAGTAATTCAGGGCTGGGAAAAGGGTATGGAAGGAATGAAGGTTGGAGAAAAAAGAAAACTTATAATTCAGCCAGAATATGCTTATGGCGAGAGAGGTATTTCTGGAGTAATACCACCCAATGCAGTTTTAACTTTTGAAGTAGAGCTTTTAGCAATTAACTAAAATGGAAAAGATTAAAGAAGATGTCTTGGCTTGCAAGAAATGTTCTTTATATCAAGAAAGAAATATTCCTGTTATTGGACAAGGAAGTTATAATGCTAAAATAATTTTTATAGGAGAAGCTCCTGGGGCAAAAGAAGATGCCACGGGAGTTCCTTTTTGCGGAAGGTCTGGTGATTTTTTGAACGAATTATTAAATCACATTGAACTTAAAAGAGAAGATGTTTATATCACTAATATAGTAAAATGTAGGCCGCCTAAGAACAGGGATCCAAAAGACAGCGAAATTGAATGTTGTAAGGGATATATTGAAAGACAAATTGAAATTATTAAACCAAAAGTAGTTTGTTCTTTAGGGAGGCATTCAATGAATTTCATGATGAATAATCTTGGAATTGAAAACAAAGAAACAATAGGCAATCTTCATGGCACTGTCTTTAAAGGAAAATATATTTTTATTCCGCTTTATCATCCTGCGGTAGCGATATACAATTCTAGTAAAAAAGGAGAGCTTAAGAAAGATTTTGAAATTATTAAGAAATATGTTGATTAAAGTGAAGGCAAGCACATTGTCAAAAGAAGATAAAGTTGTTAAGAAGAATGAAGATAGTTTCGAAGTTTTTGTAAAAGCAGAGGCACAAAGAAATATGGCTAATAAAAGAATAATAGAATTATTGGCAGAATACTTTGATTTACCTCAGCATAAGGTTAAAATAATAAAAGGATTTAAGGAAAGTAATAAGATTTTTGATATAAAATATGAATGATTATTTAATAATTAATAAAGTTTTAATTTCTTGCATATTGGCATGGTTTATTGCTCAAACAATAAAGGCTTTTATTTTGGCTTATAAGCAAAAAAAGTTTAGGTGGGGACTTTATTCTTTGCCAGGTAATTTTCCATCATCACATAGCGCAGTTGTTTCTGCTTTAGTTGTTGGAGTTGCAATAGTAGAGGGGTTTGATTCAGCCATCTTTGCAGTTGCAACAATACTTGCCTTTTTCATAGTTTACGATGCTAAAGTTATTAGAGGGGCAGCAGGAAAACAAGCGCAGTCGCTAAATAAAATAATAGAAAAGATCGGAGAAGGTAGCGAGGACTTTGATAAACTAAAAGAGATTTTAGGACATTCAGCACTAGAAATATCAAGTGGAATTATTATTGGAATAATTTGCTCTCTTCTTATTGTTTAAAATGGAAATACCAGAAGAATACAAAAAAGGTTTTAAGGAATTCTTAGGAATTAAAATTGATTTATCAAAAAGACCATTGATTCCTAGGCCAGAAACTGAACATTGGGTCAAATGGTTTATTAATCAAGATCATGGAAAAATAAAATGTCTCGATTTATTTTCTGGTTCAGGTTGTGTCGGTGTAGCGGTATTAAAAAATATTAAAGATTCAGTTTGTCATTTTGGAGAAATTGAAGATTCTTTTTTAGAGCAAATTAAGATTAATTGTAGTGACATTAATAGCAGTAGATATAAGATAATTAAAACAGATATTTTTTCTGGAATTAATGAAAAATATGATTATATATTAGCTAATCCACCTTATGTTGCAATAAATAGAATTAATGAGGTTGGTAGCGATGTTTTGGAGTACGAGCCTCATATCGCTCTTTTCTCAGGGGGAGATGGAATGGAAACGATAAACAAGTTTCTTGGCGAAGCTAAGAATTATTTAAATGATGATGGTTATGCTATAATGGAGTTTGATCCTCAGCAAAAAGAGGAAATCAAAGAGGGGGAGTTTTTTAAAGATCAATTTGGAGAATATAGATTTGTAATAATTAGAAAATAATATGTGGGAATATTTTTTATTAGGTGCATTGCAAGGAATATTTGAGTGGTTGCCAATATCAAGCCAAGGAGTGATGACTATTTTTTCTAGTTTTGTTGATATTGAAATGAGTGCCATTGATTTTTCTTTATTTCTACATTCAGGAACAATGCTAGCTGTTCTGATTTTTTTTAGGAAGGACTGGATCAATTTAATTCTATTAAAAGATAAAGAATTATTAAGATTCTTTGTAATTGCAAGTATCGTTTCATTGTCTTTGGGTTTTGTGCTTTACAAAACAATTGGAGATATCGCTCTTGGTTCAGGACTACTATTTCTAATTGGTTTTGGACTGTTGCTCACTTCATGGTTCCAGAAAAAGAACATTAGATTAAATATTAGTAAAGATTTTAACTCTATTATAGTTGGTCTACTTCAGGGGCTTTCTGTAATACCAGGAGTTTCTCGTTCTGGTTCAACTATATTTGGATTATCCTTAAAAGAAAATGATCCATCAGAGATATTAAAAAGATCATATATTATTTCCTTGCCTGCGGTTGCCGCATCAACGGGCTACATATTTTTAAATAATCCAACGATTTCATCATTTCCTTGGATTACGTTATTATCAAGCTTTATTTTTGGAATAATTTCACTTAAGTTACTCCTTGGTTTTTCAAAGAAGGTTAATTTTTCAAAACTTACTATGATATTTGGAATACTTTGTATAATAGGAGGAATAATCGAATGGTTAATATAGAAAAAGAAATACAAGACAAAAAAGATCCAATTAGAGCTAAAATATTATCTCGCTTTTTTAAGACCGGAAAAGGTCAATATGGCGAAGGCGATATATTTTTAGGAATAGTGGTTCCAGTTCAAAGAATAATCGCAAAAAAGCATAAAGATATTTCTTTAAAAGAAGTGCAGAAATTATTGAATAGCAAAATACACGAATATCGTCTAATAGCGCTTTTTATATTAATTGAAAAATACAAAGAAGATAAAGAGTTAATTTATAATAAATATATTAAGAACTTCAGAAATATTAATAACTGGGATTTAGTTGATTTAACAGCGCCTAAAATTATGGGTGATTTTTTGAAATATAAGAATAGAGACATTCTTTATTCTTTAGCAATTTCTAATGATTTATGGGAAAGAAGAATATCAATTATTGCCACCTTTGCTTTTATAAAGGACAATGACTTTAAAGATGCTCTAAAAATATCAAAGATTTTATTAAATGATAAACATGATTTAATTCATAAAGCAGTTGGCTGGATGTTAAGAGAGATTGGAAAAAGAGACAAAGAAGTAGAGAAGGAATTCTTGAATAAATATTATCGCTTTATGCCAAGAACTATGTTAAGATATTCTATAGAAAAGTTTAATCCAAGAGAAAAAGAATTTTATATGAAAAAGTAATATGATTGAATACATATTATCAGGAGTTTCATTGTTAATAGTTTTAATTGTAATTTTTCTTATTAAAAGAAATAGGAAAATGAAAACTATAGAGCAATCACTAAAGCTTACTTTGTTTTCAGTAAAGATGAGTGGTTCAACTGCTGAAGAGCTTCGTGATTCAGGGAGGCAAGAAAAAGATTGGATTAGATTAATGGAAGATTTCTATAGTTCTCTTAATTCTTTGTCTAAAGAAGGTCTCTTTGGAGTTGATCCATGGATTGCTTTAGAAATAGTAAAACTAAAAGAAGATATTATTTTCTATGTTGCAGCTCCAAGAAGATTTGAAAACTTCATTGAAAAATCAATATATAGCATATATCCAACAGCGCAGGTTGAAAAATCTGATGATTACAATATATTTTCTCCAACAGAAAATGTCTGTTGCGGATACTTAAAAACAACTAAACCGCTATACTTACCAATTAAGACATATAATCAAATGGATACAGATCCATTGTCTTCAATTACTAATATATTTACAAAGTTAAAAACTAACGAAGAAGCAGCTGTCCAGTTAATTGTTAAGAAAGGATCTAATAATTGGTACGAGAGAGGAAGGATGATTTCTAATGAGGTCGCTCAAGGTAAAAACTTTATTCAAGCAATGGGAGCAACTAATTTCATTTCAACTATTAAGGGGAAAAGTGAGGACAAATTAGGTGGAAGCCCACCAGATGAAGAATTGCTTAAAATATTAGGAGCTAAGTTGAACAAAGATAGTTTTGAAACAAACATTAGGTTAATTGTTTCTGCTGATAGTAAGATTAGAAGTGAAAGTATATTTCTAGAAATGGCAAACTCTTTTGCTCAATTTAGCTCTAACAAAACAAATAATTTTAGATTAATAAGAACCAAGAAGGGTGCATTTGATGAGTTGATATATAAATATAGTTTTCGTCTTTTTGATGATTCTCAAAGAAATATATTAGGAATAGAAGAACTTACGAGTATATTCCATTTTCCAACACCACTAACCAAGACGCCTAATATTAAGACAGTTAAGTCAAAAGTTTCTGTTCCACCAACAAACATCCCTAAAGAAGGTCTTTTGTTGGGGTACAATATTTATAGAGAAGAAAAGAAAGACATACATCTTAAAAAAGATGATAGAAGAAGGCATATGTATATTATTGGTCAAACAGGAACTGGTAAATCATCAGCATTATCCTCAATGGCTTTGCAAGATATTAAAAATGGAGAGGGAATGGGCATGTTAGATCCTCATGGGGACTTGATAGACGACATTTTAAGTAAAATGCCAAAAGACAGGATTGAAGATGTTGTTTTGTTTGATCCAACAAATCTTGAAAGATCAATTGGTTTAAATATGCTTGAATATGATACTCGTTTTCCTGAGCAAAAAACGTTTATTGTTAATGAGATGATAAACATATTAGACAAGCTTTATGATTTAAGACAAACTGGTGGACCGATGTTTGAACAATATGCAAGAAATGCTTTGATGCTTTTAATGGACGATCCAAATGAGGTGTATACATTAATGGAGGTGCCAAAAGTATTAGCCGATGCTGACTTTAGAAAAAGATTATTATTAAAATGTAAAAACTTTTTAGTTAAAGAGTTTTGGGAGAAACAAGCAGAGCAAGCAGGTGGAGAAGGGGCTCTAAAGAATATGGTTCCATATATTACCTCTAAGTTTGATAATTTTATTTCTAATGACTATATGAGGCCAATTATTGGTCAGACAAAAAGTACCTTTAACTTTAGAGAAATTATCGATGGCAAAAAAGTATTCTTGGTCAATTTAAGCAAGGGTAGATTAGGTGAATTAAATAGTTCTCTTCTTGGGCTAATTATTACAAGTAAAATGTCTTTAGCTGCTTTTTCTAGGGTTGATATTCCTGAGGATCAAAGAAATGATTTCTACCTATACATGGATGAGTTTCAAAACTTTGCAACAAGCACAATCTCTACTATTTTATCAGAAGCAAGAAAGTATAGATTGTCTTTAATAATATCTCATCAATTTATTGCTCAATTACCAGAAGAAATCAGAGATGCTGTTTTCGGAAATGTTGGAACTATTGCTTCATTTAGGGTGGGAGCAGAGGACTCTCAATTTTTAGAGAAAGAATTTGAACCAATTTTTAACAGTCAAGATTTGATGAATATAGATAACTTTAATTTCTATATCAAAATGATGATAGATGGACAAACATCTAAGCCATTTAACATTAAAACATATCCACCAGAGAGGGGTAATTATGATCTAGCTAAGGATATTAAGGAATATTATTCTTTGACTTATGCTAGAAGTAGATATGTGGTGGACGAAGAAATAATGCGCAGAAGGGTTGACATATAAATCAAATAATTTAGAATATAGCTAAGTTTGATATAATTAGTTAAATAATATTAATATGGAAAATAAAAACAAACCTGAAACTTTTGAGATTGAAGAAGTATTACCTAAAGATTCTGAATCAAGTAATAGAGAATTGGATATGTCTGAAACATTTGAAATTAATGATGAGGGGGCAATTGGAGAGAAAAAAGAAAAAACCCTAGAAGAAAAAGAAGAAAATGTTGAAAAAAAAGTAGAAGAAGACGATGAATCATTGAAAGAATTTCACTTGATAATTTCTGATATTGAGGCCTTTTTTAACAAATATAAAGAAACTGGTAAAGAAGAAAAAAAGAGGCAAGGCATTTGGTCTAGATTGATGGGAGGCAAAGCAAAAGAAACAGAAGAAATAAAGTCTCGACAGAAAGAAGCACAAGAGATATATAAAAGATTAGAAGAAATCGAAGGTGGTATTTTCGAAGAACAAAGAAAAGAGCTTATAGAAATATTTAAAAAAGAAGCAGAAGAAATAGCTGAAGAAAGAGCAGAAAAAGTTGATGAGGTAATAGAAGGATTAAATGAACAAACAAGCAAAGAAATAGAAAAAGTTAATAAAGAGAAGCCAGGCCTTTTTGAAAGAATATCAGCAAGGTTTGAGAAGAATGGTCTTGAGATTGTTATAACATTAGGGTTGCTTGCTATGTTAGCTGCTATGCCAAGAGAGAATGCATTAGAGCTTATTACTAGTGGTCGTATAAAATCATTTATGCCTATAGAATATGCTAATCTTGGATTAATAGTGAGTACCGCTGCTGTTTTGAAAATAGCAAATAGTGACTTTTTAACAAGAAATATTAGAAAATATTTTGGTGATAAAACTTTAAAAGAAGAGCAAGGAGATTCACCTGTTTTAGTTGATTCAGGAGATAAAGAAGAAATATTAGAAAAAAATGATGAAGTTGATCCGTCTCAAGAAGGAGTAAAAGAGGAGAATGATGAAAAGAAGCAAGACAAAAGAAAAGAATGGAGCGAAAAAGACGAAATGTTTGAGAGATATGATGGAAGAGGGCAAAAAAATCAAGAAGAAGAAAAACAAGAAGAATGGAGCGAAAAAGACGAAATGTTTGAGAGATATGATGGAAGAGGGCAAAAAAATCAAGAAGAAGAAAAACAAGAAGAATGGAGCGAAAAAGACGAAATGTTTGAGAGATATGATGGAAGAGGGCAAAAAAATCAAGAAGAAGAAAAACAAGAAGAATGGAGCGAAAAAGACGAAATGTTTGGAAGATTTGATGGTATTAATACAACAGAATTAAAAGAAGAAGAAAAATTGGTAAGAGGTGATCCTAAGGAAATACAAAAGTTATTCAAGGTTGAAAGAATATTAAAAGTAGATGGGTTTGTTTTTGCAGAAGGAGATTCAGTGTTTGGATTTACTCGTCATGATAGTGAAATAATTGATGGCGAGTGGAAGTTTATGGGTCATGTAGGTGATGTAGTTTTAATCTCAAAAGGGGAAGGAAGAGATGGAGTAGTTCAAAAAATAAAGATAGATAAGTTCTTAGAAATAAATAGTGAAAGTAAAGTTGATGAAATTGAATCAATTGATAATGAAGTTAATGAAGAAGAAAAGATGCTTAACTTTATTAAGCAAGGTGTTTCTAAGGGAGAAAAGAGGGAATTAAAGTATAAAGGAGAATTCGGTTGGTATGCTACTGATGTTAAGGAGGAGAAAGGCAAGAGACCAATGATTTCAATAAAAAAGAAACAAGGAAATGATGCAAGAATCATACATGTTGATTTGAGTAAAATAGAAAAAGCAAAAAAATAATTAATTAATAATACAAAAATGGAAAAAGAAATTATAAACAAATGCGAGAGCGTTATGGAAGAAATGGGTCTTCTTGCTCTTAGCGAAGAAAGAAAACAAGAGATTATAGAAAAAATGTCAGGCCTTGTCTGTGACAGAATAATATTAAAGTTAATGGGAAGAATTAGTGATGTAGAAGTTGACGAAGCTAATGAAATAATGACTGGCGAAGATGAAGATAGGCAGTTAGAGTTCTTGAGAATTAAAATGCCTGATTTTAATGATATTCTAGATGAAGAAATAAATGCTGTTAAATCAGAAATCTTAAAAAATATTGATTAATGGAGAATAAAGAAAAAATACCTGAAAGTAATTTTGAAAACATTGAGAGAAAAGAGGTGTCTCCTTCTTCGTCTTTTGAAAAACCACAAGAAAGCAAAGTGGAAAAAAGTATAGATGAAATAGTCGAAAAGAATTTTGATATCTCAGAGGTCATAGAAAAAACTTCAGCAGACGAAGGCATTAGTCAAGAACAAAAAGATGTAATGATTAAGATTAAGGAGTCCCAGGGAGCAAGCATAGGTAAAATATCATCAATCATTAATAAGATTAAAAAGAAGTTTTCTCCTCATGGGGTTGATAAGTATCACGACGAATTAACAAAAAGAAAAGATGACCAATAATAATGGTCATTTTCTCTTTTTTAGGGTATAATTAATCATTATGAAAGATGATTTGATTTTGGATTTAAATAAAGAACAAAAAGAGGCGGTAGTTTTTGAAGACGGGCCGCTTTTGATTGTAGCTGGTGCTGGAACAGGCAAAACAACTGTTTTAACAAGGAGAATAGCTTATTTAATATCTAAGGGAATCAAACCTGAAGAGATATTGGCTGTTACTTTTACAGATAAAGCTGCAAAAGAAATGGAGGATAGGGTAGAAGCACTACTTCCCTTTGATTATTATGATTTTTGGATATCAACCTTTCATTCTTTCTGCGATAGAGTACTAAAAAGATACGGACTACTTATTGGAGTTCCAACGAATTATAGATTATTAGATGGTAGTGGTAGCTGGATGTTGGTTAAAAGAAACTTTGCTCATTTTGATTTCTTGAAAGAATACAAACCACTTGGCAATCCAACTAAATTTATTCAAGCTCTTGTGAACCATTTTTCTCAATGTAAAAATGAAGGCATCTATCCTGAGGACTATTTAAAATATGTTGAAGTTCTTAGCGATGACAATGAAGAAAAAGAGAGAATTAGAGAGGTAGCAATGGCATACGAAGTTTATCAGCAATTATTATTAGAAAATAATGTTTTAGATTTTGGCGATTTGATTAATTATGCTCTTAAGATCTTTGATAAAAAATCTGATGTGCTAGAGAAATATAGAAGTCAATTTAAGTATGTTATGGTTGATGAGTTCCAAGATACTAACTGGGTTCAATATGAATTAATCCAAAAATTAGCTCATCCTAAGAACAATATTACTATTGTTGGTGATGATGATCAGTCAATTTATTCATTCTCAGGAAGCTCATTTAATAATGTTTTAAGATTTAAAAAAGATTATCCTAAGGCAAAAGAGGTTGTTTTAGTAGAGAATTACAGGTCGCCTCAAAATATTCTTGATTTATCATATTGTTTTATACAAAAGAATAATCCTAATAGATTAGAGTGTCAGTTATGTGAGTCTAAGAGCATTATTGAAGATGCAGAAAAGAAGGGAATAGATATTAAGAATATTGGAGGTATAAGCAAGAAGCTTAAGAGTAATAAAAAAGACGATGGCATTGTTGAATTATTAAGTTTTGAAGGAATCGACGAAGAAATTACAGGAATAGTTAATAAGATATGGGAGGTTAAAGAAATTGATCACGATGTAACATTTTCAAATTTTGCGATACTAACTAGAACCAATGACCATGCTAACACTTTTTCTAGAGCACTAGAGAGAGCGGGGTTGCCCTATCAGTTCTTTTCTTCAAAGGGACTGTATAAGGAGCCATTAATTATTGATTTAATATCATACCTTAAAGTAATTCTTAGTTTTTACGATTCTCTTAATTTCTATAGGGTATTGAGGATGATGAATTTTTCTCCAGAAGAGGTTTCTAGAATAATTCAATATAGTGATAAAAAAGGAATTCCAATTTTTGAATCATTAAAAGACAGTCACCTGTTAAGCAAGTTCACCTCAGAAACAAAGACAAAAATTAAAAAACTAGTTGATAATTTAAATAATCATTACGAATTATCAAAAAATAAAAATGTAAGTGAAGTTTTTATTAGTATCATTCAGGACCTTGAATATGGAAAAAACATTCCTGAAAACACAGAAGATGGTTTTAGAAAGTGGGAATTAATTGATCAATTTTATGATAAAGTGAAGGATTTTGAAAACTCTCAAGTGGATGCAAAACTTTGCTCATTTGTTTATAACCTTCAAATGGAATTAGATGCTGGAGAGGAGGGTCCAATAAAAAAGAAAATTGAATCTCAGTTTGATGCAGTAAAAATAATGACAGTTCATTCTTCAAAGGGACTAGAGTTTGATTATGTTTTCTTGCCATATTTAGTTGCAAGAGCTTTTCCATCTGACCAAAAGAGGGACCCAATAGAGATACCAAGGGACCTAGTTAAAGAAGTTTTGCCCGGTGGTGATTTTCATATTCAAGAAGAAAGAAGATTATTCTATGTTGCTTTAACTAGAGCAAAAAAGGGGCTATTTTTAACTTGGAGCACTGATCATGGTGGCAAGCAATTAAAAAAGCCTTCTAGATTTCTAAATGAATCAAATTTAATCAATGAAGAAATGATCAAGAATCAGAAGTTTATTAAGTCCCCAGGGTTCTGTGTTAGAAGATCAATGAACTTCAAGTTAGAATCTGATGAAACGAATGGATCAGGAAAAGATTTTAAAGGATTTATGCCTGATCACTTTTCATATTCTCAACTAGAGTCATTTAGGAAGTGTCCTCTTGAGTATAAATTAAAAAGTATTCTTAAGGTAAAAGCTAGAGGAAAACCAGTCTTTAGTTTTGGTAAAACTATTCATTCTACTTTACATAGATTTGCTACAAAAGCATTAAAAGAAAAAGTGACACTTAAGGAGCTTTATAAGATTTATGACGAAGAGTGGATATTTGACTGGTATCAATCAGAAAAAGAAAGAGAAGAGTTCTATAATAAGGGCAAGGAAAGTTTAAAGCTTTTCTATAACGACTTTAAAGAAAATAACAATATTTTAATTATTAACGAAGATAGCGCCTTAGAAAAGGGCTTTCAAATTAAACTAAACGGAGATGTTGTTATTGGAATGATTGATAGGATTGATGAAGTTAAAGGCGGGGTAGAAATAATTGATTATAAGACAGGTTCACCCAAAAAGACACTAGCTAAAGATGATAAACTTCAATTGTTAATTTATGCTTTAGCTGCTAAAAAGGTTCTAGGATTAAATCCTGTTAAGCTAACTTACTATTATTTAGACGACTGCTCAAGAGCATCTTTTGAAATTAAAGATGGAATGATTGAGAAAACAGAAAGTGAGATTAGAGAAATAATTCAGAAGATTAAAAGGAGTAACTTCAAGCCGTCCTCTGGTTGGCACTGTAAGTTTTGTGACTTCAGAGACATTTGTGCTCATAAGAAGAATTAGGATATAATATAATTATGAAAAAAAGAATTACAATATTAGGCGATGGAGCATGGGGTACAACCTTAGCAATATTGCTTTCAAAAAATGGACATGATGTTTTAGTTTGGAGTGTTTTTGATGATCACTTAGAAGAGCTAGATAAGAAAAGAGAAAATAAGAAATATCTAAAGGGAATTATGATTCCTAATAATATTATTTTTGAAAAAGATCTTAAAAAAGCAATTGAATTTAGTGACTATATTGTTTTTAGTATTCCTTCTAAGTTCTTTAGAAGCGTTTCTCAAATGATTAAAAAAGAAAATATTACTTTGAATAAGAAATTTTTTATAAGTGTAACGAAAGGATTAGAGCAAAAAACATTAAAAAGAATGACGGAGGTTTTAAAAGAAGAGCTAGGCAATATTAAAACTTGTGTTTTGTCAGGTCCAACGATTGCCATTGAAGTTGCTAAGGAATTACCTGCACTTGTCGTTATTGCATCAAAAGATAAAGAGATTGCAAAAACAATACAAGATATATTTAGTAATGAATATTTTAGAGTTTACACCTCAACTGATGTTATTGGAGTTGAATTAGGTGGACCATTAAAAAATATTATTGCCGTAGTTGCTGGAATATCAGATGGTCTTGGTTTTGGCTCAAACGCAAAAGCAGCCATATTATCAAGAGGAATAGTTGAGATACAAAGATTAGGACAAAAAATGGGGGCTAAAAGAAAAACATTTTATGGTCTAGCTGGATTAGGCGATTTATCAACAACTTGCATTAGTCCCGAGAGTAGGAATAGAACATTAGGTGAAAGGATTGCCAAGGGAGAAAAACTAGAAAAAATTATTGAAACAACGGACAGTATTATCGAAGGAGCAACAACAGCAGAGGCAGTTTATGAGCTAAGTAAGAAGTATAAAGTGGAGATGCCGATAGTTGAATCAGTTTATAATATTTTATACAAAAACCTAAAACCAATAGATGCACTTAAGAAAATGATGGAAAGAGAAAGAAAGCCCGAATAATTATTGAAATTTTATTAATAATAAGTTAAAATATAAATATATGGAAAATACAAAAAAAGAATACAAGATAAATAAAGAAAAATGCATTGGTTGTGGTAGCTGCAGCTTAACTTGTTCAGAGGGCACAGAGATGGATACTGATGGTAAGGCAATAGTAATTAGTTCTGCTAAGCTTGAAGAGTGTGGTGGGGTTGATGTTTGCCCTTATGGAGCAATAGAAATCGATAATGGAGAAGAGATAGATGAAGAAGAGGAATAGTAAAAAGATTAATCTATGGAGTTGCCCAGATGAAAGTTTGGGCTCTTTTAATAATAAGGTAGCGGTTGCTTTGTCGGGCGGGGTTGACTCAGCAGTGTCTGCATTAATTCTTAAAAATAAAGGATTTGATGTGACCGCTGTTTTCATGAAATTAAATAAATTTAGCAAAGAAGATGGAGCAAGAAATCTAGCTAAGGAAATAGGGATACCATTTAAAGTTATTGATCTAAGGAAGCAATTCAAAGAGGAAATAATTAACTATTTCATCGAAGAATATAAAGCAGGGAATACTCCTAATCCATGTGCATTATGTAACCAGAAGATCAAATTTGGAATATTCTTAAAAGAATTAGATACTGATTTTATAGCTACTGGTCATTATGCAAAAGTAAAAGATGGGCATCTTTATAAAGCAAAAGATTCTAAAAAAGATCAATCATACTTTTTATGGAAGCTTAATCCTAAGACACTAAAGAAAGTAATTTTTCCATTAAGTAATTATACAAAAGAGGCTGTCAAAAAGATTGCTAAAGAAAATAATTTATCTATTAATGAAAAAGAATCACAGGAAGTTTGTTTTATTACAGAAGCAAACAATGGTTTTCTTAAAAAATATATTAAAGAAGAAAAAGGAGATATAGTAGATAAGGAGGGCAGAACAATCGGAGAACATAATGGAGTTTGGTTTTATACCATTGGACAAAGACGAGGTATCGGATTATCGGGTGGTCCTTACTGGGTAATTGATAAAGACGTTAAAAGAAATAGGTTAATTGTTTCTTTAGAAGAAAAAGATTTGCTTTCAAGGGAGGTTTCTTTTAAAAATGCTAATTGGTTTAGAAAAGATATCAAGAGAGTAAAAGCAAAAATTAGATATGGACATAAAGGTGCTTTTGGAGTATTAGATAATAATAAGTTTACTTTTGATAGGCCTCAAAAAGCTATTACAAAAGGTCAATCAATTGTTTTTTATAATAAATCGGAGGTAATAGGAGGAGGAATAATAAAATGATATATTTTGATTACGCAGCAACAACACCAGTAGATAAAAGGGTCATAAAATCAATGATGCCATTTTTGAATGAAAAGTTTGGTAATCCTTCTTCAATGCACTCTTTTAGCTCCGAGACAAAAAAAGTATTAGAAAAAAGTAGAGTCATTATTGCTAAAGCAATCAATGCAAGCTCTAATGAGATAATCTTTACTGGTTCAGCGACAGAAAGTAATAATATGGCATTAAAAGGAGTTGCTTTTGCAAAAAAAAGAGGGCACATTCTTGTTTCTTCAATAGAACACGACTGTGTTTTAAATACCGCTAAGTGGTTAGGGGAGAATGGTTTTGAAATAGATTTTTTGCCAGTTGACAAATATGGTATAGTTGATCCTAAAGAAGTTGAGAAAAGAATAAAGAAAGACACAATACTTGTCTCAGTGATGCATGTAAATAATGAAATTGGAACAATCCAGCCAATTGAAACAATAGGAAAGATTTGTAAGAAGAATAATATATACTTTCATAGCGATGCAGCTCAAAGCTTTGGCAAGATCCCAATTGATGTTACTAATATTGATTTATTAACCTTATCATCACAAAAAATATATGGTCCCAAGGGAGCAGCAGCTTTATTTGTTAAAGATGGAGTTAAAATAGAACCACTACTTCATGGTGGAGGTCAAGAAAGAGGTTTAAGGTCATCAACAGAGAATACTCCAGCGATAGTTGGTTTTGCTAAAGCAACAGAGATATGTCTTTCAACAATGGAAAAAGAACAAAAAAGATTGACTAAATTAAGAGATAAAATTATTGCTACATTAATCAAAGAAGTTCCCAACTGTTATTTAAATGGTCATCAAACAAAGAGAGTTTCTAATAATGTGAATGTAAGGTTTTCTTCTATTGAGGGAGAAGCAATTCTTTTTATGCTCAATTCTTATGGTATTGCTGTTTCTACTGCATCAGCGTGTTCTTCTCCCAAGTTAGAACCATCACATGTTTTATCATCAATGGGACTAAAGCAAGAGGAAGCTCATGGATCAATTAGAATTAGTATGGGTAGATGGACAAAAGAAAGTGAGGTAAATTATTTATTAAAAATATTACCAGAAGTAGTTAAAAAATTAAGAGACATTTCACCACACAAATGAATTATTCAAAAGAAGTATTAAAACATTTTTCAAAACCTCATAATTATGGAAAAATTGATAATTATGATGGTTTGGGTAGAGTCGGCAATATGGCATGCGGAGACGAAATGTTTGTTTATATTAAAGTAAAAGACAATATAATTAAAGATATCAAGTTTGAAACTTTTGGTTGTGTTGCGGCTATTGCAACAAGTAGCGTTTTGACTGATTTAGCAAAAAAGAAAACCATAGAAGACGCACTTAAGATAACAAAACAAGATGTTGTTGATGCACTAGGAGCATTACCTCCGATTAAGATTCATTGCTCGGTTTTAGCGATTGATGCATTAACGCAGGCAGTGTATGATTATTATATTAAAAACAAAATTGTTATTCCAAAAGATTTAGAGGAAAGACATAATCAAATTACTAAAAGAGAAAGTTGCCATTCATGAAAATAAACAGAAAAACAAAATTAAAAGATATAATAGATAACGAGAAATCAAGGAATGTTTTAGAAGAGTTTGGTTTCCCGTGTCTTTTTTGTCCACATATGAAATCAGAAATTGAGACATTAGAAATTGGCTATGTTTGTGATAATTATGGAATTGATGATAAAAAACTAATTAAGAAATTAAATGAGTAAAAAGATTATATTCTTTTTATTGTTTTTGAATGTAGTAACGTTTTCTTTTGTTTATGAATTGTCATCTGGTAATGAACTTCAGGTGATTTTTTTTGATGTTGGGCAAGGGGACTCAATATTTATAGAAACACCACAAAAACATCAAATAATAATTGATAGTGGGCCGGGTAATAAAACATTGCTTGAAAAAGTTTCTTCAGTTATGCCCTTTGGAGATAAAACGATTGATTTAATTATTCTAACTCATACCGATAGCGATCATATTTCAGGATTTTTTGAATTATTAGACAATTATGTTGTTGAAAATATATTATGGTCAGGGATTAGCGGAACCAGCTCAAAAAGTGAAAAATGGGAAGCAATGATTGAAGTAGAGGGGGCTAATATATTTTATTCTAACGAGATTAATAAAATAATCTTAGGTGATGTAGTGATGGATATAATCTCTCCAAATGAGTATATTATCGAAAAATATTCAAAGAACGCTAATGATATTTCAGTTGTCTCTAAAATGATATATAAGAATAGCTCATTTCTTTTTACAGGAGATATTACAAATAAATTAGAAAAAGAAATAGTTAATGAAGATATTTTTGCAGATGTTTTAAAAGTTTCTCATCATGGGTCTAAACATTCAACATGCGAGGAGTTTGTTGTTAAAGTTGATCCATTAATCGCAGTTATTCAGGTTGGTAAGAATTCATATGGTCATCCCGCTGATGATGTTTTGACACGGTTGTCTAATTTTGGTATTAAGGTATTAAGAAACGATATTGATGGAGATATTAAAATATCAACAGACGGTAATAATTATAAGATAATAACTAATAAAAAATAATATGGATTTTCCAATAGAAAAAACAAAAATGGGTGATGATAGAAAATTTAACCTATCGGACCCAAAAGAAAGAGAAGAATATTTCAAATTGAAGTGCGGTGTTGAAATTGAAAAATTAAAAGAACACTTAAATAGTGGACATACTTTTATTGCCTATTTGCTTGGTAAAAAGAATTCAGGAAAAGGAACTTATTCTAAAATGTTTTCGGAAGTTATTGGAGCTGAAAAAATTGAGCACTTGTCTGTTGGAGATATGGTAAGAGCAATTGATGAAGAAATGCAAGATCCTCAAAAGAAAGCAGATTTGGTAGAATTCTTAGAAAAGAATTATAGAGGATTTTATGCTCTAGAAGATATTATCAAGAGCTTAGAAGATAGAGACACAAAAAGCTTATTGCCCGATGAAATTATTTTAGTTTTAGTTAAAAGAGAAATTACAAAAAGAAAAGGAAAGGTAATATTACTTGATGGTTTTCCAAGGAATTTAGATCAGGTTAGTTTTTCATTATTCTTTAGAGATTTGGTTGACTATAGAGACGATCCAGACGTTTTTGTTTTAATAGATGTGCCAATGAATATAATTAACGAAAGAATTAAATGGAGAAGAATTTGTCCAAAATGTAATGCCTCAAGAAGTTTGCGATTATTACCAACATCAAAGATTGGTCAAGATGAAGGTGGCTATTACTTAATTTGTGATGAGGCGAATTGTGATGGAGGCAAGATGGTAATGAAAGAAGGAGACGAAAAGGGAATTGAGCCCATTAAAGATAGATTATTAATGGATGAAGAAATACTTAGAAAAGCATATTCATTATACGGTGTTCCTAAGGTATTATTAAGAAATGCAATTCCTGCTGATGTTGCTCGCGACTATGTTGATGATTATGAAATGACACCAGGATATTCTTTTGAAACGGTTGATGGAGAAATTAAAATTATAGAAGAGCCATGGATCGTTGCAGACGACGAAGGCGTTCAATGTGTAAGTTTGCAGGCTGCTCCGGTAGTAGTTTCTATGATAAAACAACTCGTTGAAGTTTTTAAGATTTAATGATACAATACAATTAGTCCTATCAAATAAATTCCGAACACTTTTCTAATTGGGAACTTTAATATTTAATTGCCGTGGTAATTAAATGAGGTGCCCACGTGAATTCTTCGGATTCACAGATAGGACCTTGGGAACTGCTACTTTGTAGCAGTTTCTATTACGCATAATAAAAAATGGATATTAAAAAGTTAATAACTGATTATAGGTTTTGGTTTATTTTATTCCTAATTGCTTCAATTTTGTGTGTTTTTGTTTTTATTATTAATAATAATAGAGCTTCTTATGATTTCTTAAGTCCATATGTTTCTTATATCGATAAGAAAGATTTATTAGTTAACTTTAAACCATTAGAGAATAAGCTAATAAATAAATATAAGAAAAATAATGATGTTCTTGTATCAATGTATTTTGAGTATCTTCCTACGGGTGCCAACTTTTCATTAAATAAGGATGAGAAAATATGGCCAGCTAGCTTAATAAAAATTCCATTCTCTATGGTTGTTATGAAAAAAATAGAAAAGGGATTATTAGATATGGATCAGCTTTTAATAATTAAAGATGAATTTAAGGATGATGATTATGGATCTCTTTATTTGCAGCCCAGTGGATCTAGATTTTCAGTTGAAAATCTTTTAAGAGAAACTTTGATTAATTCTGACAACACAGCATACTTAACTTTAATAAACAAAGTTAGTAATAAAGAAGTAGAAGAAGTTTTTGATCATTTGGGATTGAATGAAGAATTTATTCATATGATGAAAACTTTTGAAGAAGAGGGTGCTTCCGATATTAGTATAACAGCAAAACGCTACAGTGTATTTTTTAGGTCTCTTTATAATTCAACATATCTTTCTCCTTATTACTCTAATTTATTTTTAAATATATTAAACGGAGCAGAATGTAATTTTCTTTGCAGCTCTATTCCTAGTGAAATTAATGTTTCTCACAAGTTTGGAGTTCATGATGAAAAAATGATTTCTGCCAGCTCTGGAGTATTTTATCTTCCTGGTAGACCTTACTTGCTTACTGTTTTTATTAGAAATAATAACAATCTCTCTGAAAAAAAGATCCAAGGTATTTTTGATGATATTTCAAAAAGTATTTTTGACTATGTTTACTACGCAAGGTGATGGTTCATTGTTTGAACTTTAGAAAATATTGTTTTGGTTTAGAACAATCTTCAACTATTTCTTTCCAATTTGAGTCAATTTGAGAAACTAACTTTATCTCTCCATTGTGACAACACAAAGGATCAACAATCCTTGATTTGCAAAAGATTTCATCATCAAAATCATCTAATTGATTATCACATTTAATCTTATTATTCATCTTTTTAAATAAGAAGCTTAGGTGTTCATCTTTACTCAAAAAGCTATCTATTTTCGAAAGTACTAAATCATCATTAGTATATAAATCTTTTTCTGAAATATATCCTTTGTTAAGAGCGTATTTTAGATATTCTCCAACAGTACAAAACATTATTGCTGAATTTATTCCTGCGAAATAATTTTCATTTAATTTCAAAAAAAGTTCAGCATATTTTTTTGCACTTTCAAAATTTTTAAATACCCAATTACTATCTTCGACATAAAGATTTTCAAGAAAAAATCGAGCGCCGTCTATTTCATTAAAGACGAGAGCAGTTCTTAAAGAATAATCAATTCTATCAGCACATAATTGAGGAAGGTTTTTCTCTTCAAGTGGAAAATTACTTTCATCAAGAATATACTCAACATCAAAATTATACTTTCTTAATATCTCTGGTATTTCTGTCTTTTTAATATAATCATAAAAAACATTATCTTGATGACAATGTTCTTTTTCAGAACCAGCACTTAAAACATAATCTATGCAATGTGAAAATGCTGAATGAGAAACGTCGTGGATTAATCCAGCAATTTGTTCTTCAATTGAGGCGCCATATTTCTTAAGAAGAATGCAAACGCCGAGAGAGTGTTCGAATCGTGAATGCCAAGTTCCTGGGAAGTATGGTTCAAAGTATCCTGCTTGAGATATTTTTTTTAATCTTTGTAGAGATGGAGAATTAATAATTTCAACCAGCATTGGTTCAGAAATTTCTATTTCTCCATAAACCCTATCTTTAATATTGTATTTCATGCATTTGTCGGGCTGCCAGGAGTTGAACCTGGGTCTTACGCACCCCATGCGCAAATAATACCATTATACTACAGCCCGAGAGATTAATTCTTGTCTAATGATTTTATGCATTTTGCACAAGCCAAAATCTTCTTGCCAGCAAAGTCGTTAAACTTCTTATTGCTTGGGTTGGCAGGCACGGTAACTTTTTGTAGATTAGGGTACTTTCTTTTCTTTGGTGAAGGGTTATACTTAGAAATTAACTTATAGTAACCTCCTCCCATTGATGAAGATTTTCCACAGATTTGACATTCTTTTTCCATATGCAAGTAGATTATCAAAAAAGTTGAATAATTGCAAGTATTTTGTTAGAATTAATTTATGGAAATAATAATAGTATCACTAATAGTGCTTTTATTCTCGATAGTTATTCATGAAGTTGCTCATGGTAGCGTTGCTTATTCTCTAGGTGACTCTACAGCAAAAGATGCTGGAAGATTAACTTTAAACCCAATTAGTCATTTAGATCCAATTGGTTCGGTAATGCTACCTGCATTCTTAATCCTATTGGGTGGTCCAGTTATTGGTTGGGCAAAACCAGTTCCGATTAATCCTTATAATTTTAAAGATCAAAAATGGGGAGACATTAAAGTTTCAATTGCTGGCTCATTAGCTAATTTTTCTTTAGCTCTTGTCTTTGGATTATTAGTAATGTTTGTTAGTTTGCCAGAAAGCTTTTTAGTCGTTTCTTTGCTAGTAATATTTTATAATGTAGTTCTGGGTGTTTTTAATTTAATTCCAATTCCTCCATTAGATGGATCTCACATATTGTTTAGCTTATTAGGAGACAAAGCAATTGGATTTAAAAAAGCATTAGAGCAATATGGTTTTTTCTTGTTAATTATTTTAATTTTTATGGTTCCCGGAGGAATTAGCTGGTTATTCAATTTAGCAAATCAAGTAGTTTATTTTTTCGCAGGCCAATTATTATTTTAATAAAAAAAATATGAAATTAGAGAACAAAATCGCAATTGTTACAGGTTCAAGTTCAGGTATAGGCAAAGCTATCGCCGAGAAGTTTATTAGAGAGGGCGCTAAAGTTGTCTTTTCTGATGTTAACGAAATAGATAATGTTTTGTTTAAGAAATGTGATGTTTCTAAATCAAACGAAGTTAATGATTTAATTAATTTTTGTCTAGAAAAATTTGGTGGTCTTGATATTATGGTTAATAATGCTGGAATTGGAACTTTAGCAGATATTACTACTTTAACCGATGAAGAGTGGCAAAAAGTAATTGGAATTAATTTGTCAGGAGTTTTTTATGGAGCAAGGGCAGCCTCAAAAGTAATGAAAGAAGGAGGATCAATTATTAATATGAGTTCGATTTTAGGTTCAGTTGGTTTTGCTAACGCTGTTGCATATTGTGCTGCAAAGGGTGGCGTTGATCAGATCACAAAAGCAGGTGCACTTGATTTGTCCAAGAAGGGAATTAGAATTAATTCTATCGCTCCTGGATTTATAAAAACCAATATGACAAAAGGACTTCAAGAAGATGAAGCATATTCTAGCTTTATTAATATGATGACTCCAATGGGGCGCATGGGTGACGTAGAAGACATAGCAAACGCTGCAGTTTATTTAGCGTCAAGTGATTCAAAGTACACTACAGGAACAACGCTATATGTTGATGGAGGATACAGAGCTCAATAGCATTTGACATTTAGGATATTTTTTGGTAGTTTAATCACAAGCGAATTTTCGCTTGCGATTTATTTTATAATTAAAATATGCCAACAATAAGACAACTAATCAGAAAAAATAGAAAACCATTAAAAGCAAAAGATAAGACACCTGCTTTGGCTTTTGGATTTAATCCATTAAAAAATAAACCAAAAAAATATAATTCTTCATTTAAAAAAGGAGTTTGTCTAAAAGTTTTTACAACGACACCTAAAAAACCTAACTCAGCTTTAAGAAAAGTTTGTAGAATTAGATTAAGTAATGGTAGTGAAGTTTCAGCATACATCCCAGGAGAGGGACACAATTTACAAGAGCATTCAATCGTAATGATAAGGGGCGGAAGAGTTAAAGATTTGCCAGGCGTAAGATATCATGTTGTTCGTGGTAGATTTGATTGTTCTGGAGTAGATGGAAGAAAAAAGAAAAGAAGTTCTTACGGAGTTAAAAAACCAGCATCTAATTAAAACATATGTCAACAGGATTAAAATTTAAGAAAAAAATAATATTACCCGATTCGATTTATAACGACATGATTGTTGCTAAGTTTATAAATCAAATTATGCAAGATGGTAAAAAAACTGTAGCTCAAAAAATAGTTTATAGTGCTTTTGATATAATTAAGGACAAAACAAAAAAAGAACCCTTAGATGTTTTTAAATTGGCAATTCAAAATGTTTCACCTGTTTTAGAAGTAAAGCCAAGGAGAGTTGGTGGAGCAACATATCAGGTTCCTATCGAGGTTAGGGGAAATAGAAAATTAAGCTTAGCAATGAAATGGATAATTACATCTTCAAGAAAAAAGAAAGGCAAGGCAATGAAATTTAAGTTAGCAGAAGAACTAATGGATGCATCTGAAAATAAAGGAAATTCAATTAAGAAGAAAGAAAACGTACACAAGATGGCAGAAGCAAACAGAGCTTTTGCACATTTTGCATTTTAATAATTAATATATATGAGTCGCCAATACCCAATAGAAAAATATAGAAACATCGGAATTATTGCTCACATCGATGCTGGTAAAACCACAACAAGTGAGAGATTTTTATTTTACACAGGAATTTCTCATAAAATAGGAGAAACACACGAAGGTGAGGCGATTATGGATTGGATGGAACAAGAAAGAGAAAGAGGTATTACTATTACTTCTGCTGCTACTACTTGTTTTTGGTCTCCAGGAGAATATTTAAATAAAGAAAAAACAAACAGTCACAGAATAAATTTAATCGATACTCCCGGCCACATTGATTTTACAGCTGAAGTACAAAGAAGCTTGAGAGTGCTGGATGGAGCAGTTGTTGTTTTTGATGGTGTTGCTGGAGTAGAAGCTCAATCAGAGACCGTTTGGAGACAAGCAGATAGGTATAACGTTCCCAGAATTTGCTTTATTAATAAACTAGATAGAATGGGTGCATCTTTTGAAAAGAGCTTACAATCTATTTGGGATAAATTAACTAAAGAGGCAGTTGCGATTCAGTATCCAATTGGTGAAGAAGCACAATTTGAACAAATCATTGATTTGATAGAAATGAAGGCCGTTAAATTTGAAGGAGAAATGGGAAAAGATGTTATTTTCTTTGACATCCCTGAGAATATGATGGAAAAAGCAAAAGAATGGAGAGGAAAAATGCTAGAAAAAATTGTTGGAGAAGATGAAGGATTGATGAATAAATATTTATCAGGAGAAGATATTTCAGCAGAAGAGCTAAGGATCACTTTAAGAAAAGCAGTTATTGACTGTAAGCTTATTCCTGTTATGGTTGGATCTTCTTTAAAAAATAGAGGAGTTCAATTAGTTATTGACGCAGTTGTTCATTATCTTCCAAGCCCAATTGATTTACCAGCTATTCATGGAATAGACGTTAATAATGAAGAAATTAAAATAGAAAGACATCCTGATGACAATGAGCCATTCTCTGGTTTGGCATTTAAGATTGCAACAGATCCTTTTGTGGGAACACTTACATACGTAAGAG
Organism: Minisyncoccota bacterium; assembly: GCA_028692555.1. Lineage (GTDB taxonomy): Bacteria > Patescibacteriota > Minisyncoccia > Minisyncoccales > Minisyncoccaceae > UBA2558. The sequence continues at coordinate 23,822 of JAQUXE010000001.1, read as the reverse complement.
CTTATTCTGGGAAGTTTACTAAGGGAGGATATTTGTACAACACAGTAACACAAGAAAGAGAAAGAGTCAGTAGAATATTAAGAATGCACTCTAATGAAAGAGAGGAAGTAGAAGAAGTTTTTGCTGGAGACATTGTTGCTTTTGTGGGACTAAAGAATACTTCTACAGGACACACTCTTTGTGATGAAAAAGCACAATTAATCTTAGAAAAGATTGTTTTCCCAGAGCCAGTTATTTCTATTCAGGTTGAGCCAAAAGCAAAAGCTGATCAAGAAAAAATGGGAGCATCTTTAAAAAAGCTTCAAGATGAAGACCCAACATTTAGAATGGAGACAGATCAAGAATCAGGAGAAACAATTTTATCAGGAATGGGAGAGCTTCATTTAAACATTATTGTTGATAGATTAAAAAGAGAGTTTAATGTTGAAACAAACGTTGGAAGGCCACAAGTTTCTTACAGAGAAACAATTGAAAGAAATTCTGAAGTAGAGTGTAAATACGTAAAACAAACTGGTGGAAAGGGTCAATATGGTCATGTTAAGCTAAGAATTGAACCTAAAGAGAGAGGCACTGGATTCGAATTTCTTAATGAGATTAAAGGTGGAGTTATTCCTAGAGAATATATTCCTGCAGTTGAGAAGGGAATTAAAGAAGCAATGGAAAAAGGAGTTGTCGCTGGATATCCGTTGATTGATATGAAGGTTGCATTATATGATGGGTCCTTCCATGAAGTTGACTCTTCTGAATTGGCTTTTAAGATCGCTGGATCAATGGCTTTGCAAGATGGTGCTAAAAAATCAGGAGCATATATATTGGAACCAATAATGAAAATAGAAGTTGTTATTCCTCCAGAATTTTTAGGAGATGTAATTGGTGATTTATCATCAAGAAGAGGTCAGATTGATGAAACGGTAGATAGGCCTGGCGTTAAAGCAGTTTATGCAAAAATTCCTCTATCAGAAATGTTTAGTTATGCCACAACACTAAGATCATTAACTCAAGGAAGGGGGACATCATCAATGGAATTTGAAAGCTACCAAAAAGTTCCAGGAAATATATCACAAGAAATAGTAGAAGGTAAAAGAAAATAATATGGATATTCAAGAAATTAGAAAAATAATGGAAGAAGAGGGTGGCAAAATAATTATTCCTGGTGAAGATTCTCCAACCTTAATAATTATGACTTTGGATGATTATAGAAAGGGAAAGGAAATTAAGCATCAGAACAAGAAAGATGCACCACCTAGGGGGCTAGAAAAAGAATCTTTAACAATAGAAGATTTACCGTTCAACTAGTTGACTTTTTTCAAAATTTAGTTAAAATAAGTAAGCATAATAAATAATAAAAATAAATTAAAAATATGGCAGAGTTTACAAGAACAAAACCTCACTTAAATATAGGAACTATTGGTCACGTTGACCACGGTAAAACTACTTTAAGTGCGGCAATATTACACGCTTTAGCTCTAAGAAGCGGAACTACAGCTACAAAATCAGTTGCTCAAATTGATTCAGCACCAGAAGAAAAAGCAAGAGGTGTTACAATTAACATTTCTCATTTAGAGTATGAAACAGACAAGAGACACTATGCTCACATTGATTGTCCTGGTCATGCCGACTACATTAAGAACATGATTACAGGTGCTGCTCAGATGGATGGAGCAATATTAGTTGTTGCTGCTACTGACGGTCCCATGCCTCAAACAAGAGAGCACATTCTATTAGCTAAACAAGTTGGTTTACCTTCTGTTGTAGTATTTTTAAACAAGTGTGACATGGTTGAAGATGCTGAAATGATTGATTTGGTTGAGGATGAAGTAAGAGAATTATTGAAAAAATATGAATTCCCAGGAGACACTCTTCCAGTAATTAGAGGATCAGCCCTTAAAGCACTAGAAGGAACATCTGCTGATGATGAATGGGTTAAAAAGGTATTAGAATTAATGGATCAACTAGATGCATTTATTCCTGACCCAGTTAGAGATAAAGAAAAACCATTCCTTATGGCTATTGAAGATATTTTCTCAATTGAAGGAAGAGGAACAGTTGCAACTGGAAGAATTGAGAGAGGAGCAATTAATTCTAACGAAGAAGTTGAGATTGTTGGAATTAGACCAACAGCAAAATCAACTGCTGTTTCAGTAGAGATGTTTAACAAGACATTAACTTACGGAGAAGCGGGAGATAATGTTGGTATCTTATTAAGAGGATTAAAGAAGGAAGACATTGAAAGAGGTCAAGTTTTAGCAAAGACAGGAAGCATTACTCCTCATACTGAATTTACAGCACAAATCTATGTTTTAACAAAAGAAGAAGGAGGTAGACACACACCATTTTTCTCAGGATACAAACCACAATTCTTTATCAGAACAGCTGATATTACAGGCGATGTGGCTTTAGCAGAGGGAACAGAAATGGTTATGCCTGGTGATACAGTAGATGTGACTGTTAAATTAATTGTGCCAGTAGCATTAGAAGAAAAGCAAGGTTTTGCTATTAGAGAAGGTGGAAGAACAGTTGGTGCAGGAGTTATTACTAAGATTATAAAATAATAGAAAATGGCAGCGGAAACTTCAAAAAAAACAGAGAGTGTGCCTAAGCTTAGAATTAAGCTAAAAGCATACGATCATAAAATAATTGATAAGAGTGCTCAGCAGATAATTGACATGGCTATACGTTGTGGTGTAAAAACTGCTGGGCCAGTTCCCTTGCCAATAGAAATTAGCAAGTTTACTGTTAACAGATCAACATTTGTTCACAAATCATCAAGAGAGCAATTTGAGATGAGGGTTCACAAAAGAATAATCGATGTTTTATCTCCTAACGCAAAAGTAGTTGAGTCATTAAAAACACTTAACTTACCAGCAGGAGTAGATACAGAAATTAAAAGTACTTTATAAATGATAACAGGAAAATAATTTAATTAAATATTGGTAACGCTAGTCTTGTCTAGGCTGGTTGCCTAGATTTTTATTGTAAATAACATGAAATTCATATTAGGAAAAAAAATTGAAATGAGTCAGATATTCAAAGAAGACGGAACAGTTGTTCCAGTGACTTTGGTTAAGACAGAAGAATGTAATGTTGTTCAAATAAAGACAAAGGATAATGATGGGTATGAAGCAATTAAACTTGGCTTTGAAAACTTGCCAGAAAGAAAGATTAAAAAATCAGGGACACCATATAGACACTTGAAAGAATTTAAAGGCGATATCAATGAAATTAAAGCGGGAGATAAAATTTCATTAGAAATTTTTCAACTAGGAGATAGAGTTAAGGTTTCCGGAGTATCTAAAGGAAAAGGATTCCAGGGAGCAGTTAAGAGATGGGGATTTTCCGGAAAACTTACCTCAAGTCATGGTAACAAGCATGAGCATAGGACATTAGGTTCCACGGGTTCTTGTAAACCATCAAGAGTTGTAAAAGGTAGAAAAATGCCTGGTAGAATGGGAAGTGACAGGGTTTCAGTTAAGAACCTAGAAATTGTTGGTATTGATAAAAAGAATAATATAATTTCTATTAAAGGAGCAATCCCTGGAAGAAGAGGGACTCTTTTAGAAATAAGAGGATAATTTTATGGCAACAAACGAAGACATTAAAACAAGTTTACCTAAAGAAATATTTGATGTACCAATGAATGCTGATTTGTTGCACCAAGTAGTTGTTTCACAAATGGCAAATAGAAGGGTTGCTATAGCTCATACAAAAGATAGAAGTGAAGTTAGAGGTGGTGGAATTAAACCATGGAAACAAAAAGGAACAGGAAGAGCGCGTCATGGGTCAAGAAGATCTCCTATATGGATCGGTGGAGGAGTTACTCATGGACCAACTAATGAAAGAGTTTTTAAGAAAGGGTTACCTAAAAATATTAAAAGAAAAGCATTGTTCGTTGCATTGTCTGAAAAATCAAGAAGTGATTTGATTATATTCGTTGATAGTTTTAATGTTAAAGAAATTAAGACAAAAAAAGTTATAGAAATGCTTAACAATTTAGGAATAAAAGAAAGCTGCTTGATTATTTTGCCAAAAATTGATAGTAATATAATATTGTCAACAAGAAATATTCCTAAGGTGAAAACAATACAAGCAAAGGATATTAATTGTTTAGACATTGTATCTTCAAAGTATTTATTAATAGATAAAGAGGGGTTAGAAGTGATTAAGGAAACATTTAAGAAGTAATATGGAAATTAAGAATGAAAAATGGAATATCTTGAAGTCACCATGCATTACAGAAAAAGCAGTTGACGCATCTACGCAAGGAAACTTTTATGTTTTTAAAGTTTTTAATGATGCTAATAAGATTGAAATTAAGAAAGCAATTGAAGAAAGATACAAGGTAGATGTTCTTCAGGTCAGAACAATTAGTATTCCCAGGAAAAAAATAAAAAGAGGAAAAACAGAAGGATTTAGACCTGGATACAAAAAAGCAATTATTAAAGTTAAGGAAGGTCAGAAAATAGAAATGATTTCACAGTAATATGCAAAGAAAAAAGACAAAAATGAAAAATTTTCTTGTTCTAACGAAAAAGAAGCCAGAAAAGAGCTTGACGGTTAGAATAAAGAGAACGGGTGGAAGGGGAAGTGATGGCAGAATCACTACTAGACACATTGGAGGTGGAGCAAGAAAGCTTTATAGGATTGTTGAGTTTGCTCAGAAAACTATGGACATGCCAGCAGAAGTAATGGCTATCGAATACGATCCAAACAGAAATGCATTTATTGCCTTAATTCAATACGAAGACGGAAAGAAGAAATACATTATTGCTCCAGAAGAACTAAAAGCAGGCGATAAAATTGTATTTGGAGACAAAGCAGAAGCAAAGACAGGAAACAGAATGAGGTTGAAAAATATCCCAGAAGGAACTATGGTATATAACATAGAGCTACAGCCAAACAAAGGAGGTGTTCTAGCTAGAGCGGCAGGGACAGGAGCAGTCCTACAAAACTACGAAGGTGGTTATGCAAAAATAAAGATGCCTTCATCAGAAATTAGAAGAATATCCGGAGAATGTTTTGCATCAATTGGTAAGGTTTCTAATTCTGAATATAGATTTATTAATTGGTCAAAGGCAGGAACAAGTAGAAGGAAGGGAGTTAGACCAACAGTAAGAGGTTCAGTTATGAATCCATGTGATCATCCTCATGGAGGTGGAGAGGGAAGAACAGGAATTGGTCTTAAGCATCCAAAGACACCTTGGGGAAAACCTGCACTAGGAGTTAAAACAAGAAAGAAGAATAAGAAATCATCAAGTTTAATTGTAAGTAGAAGAGTTAAGAAAAAGAGAAAATAATATGTCAAGAAGTCTTAAAAAGGGTCCATACATCGACCCTAACGTAACAAAAAAAATTGAAGGAAAAAAGCCGCTTGAAACTCCGCCTATTAAGACATGGTCAAGAGCTTGTACAATTACACCTGATATGATTGGTTTTACTTTTGGAGTTCATAATGGTAAAGATTTCCTTCAAGTAAAAGTTACAGAAGAGATGGTTGGACATAAGTTAGGTGAATTTTCTCCAACAACAAAATTTATAAGACATGGAGGTAAGATGCAGAAAGAACAAGAAAAGAATAAAGGTAAAGGAGCTCAATCAAACGAGCCAGCAAAGATAAAATAACATTATGGCATTTGAAGCAAAGTTAAGATATTTACATATAAGTCCAAGAAAAGCTAGATTAGTTGCTGATTTGGTTAGAGGGAAAAATGCAGTAGAAGCACAGACGATTTTGCAATTCACAATTAAAAGTGCAAGTGATCCAGTTTTGAAATTATTAAACTCTGCTATAGCAAATGCAAAAATGTTAAAGAATATTGAACCAAAGGAACTTTTTATTTCAAAGATTACAGTTGATGAGGGTCCAGTTTTAAAAAGGATTCTTCCAAAATCAAGAGGTAGAGGAGAGATAATAAAGAAGAGAATGTCACACGTTAATTTAGTTTTAGATATTAAAAATCAAAAAAATGAGTCATAAAGTTCACCCCAAAATTTTTAGAATAAAAGGCATAGAAGATTGGTTATCTCAAGGATTCTATGGAAAGAAGCCCTTAAAAAATGTTAAGGAGGATTTTATCATAAGAAGTTTTTTAACTAAAAAATTAAAAGAATCTAGCGTAGAAAGAATTGAAATTGAAAGATATTTAAACAAAATTAATATTGTTGTTTATTCAGCAAGACCAGGAATAATTATTGGAAGAGGTGGAGAAGGAATTGAAAAATTAAGATTAGAGCTTTTAAAAGAAATTTTTAAGAAAAATAATTTGACTTTAGTTGAGTGGAAAGATCTTGAGAGAAAGTTGAAAATAGAGGTTAAAGAAGTTTCAAATTCATGGACATCTTCTGTTTTAATTGGACAATGGATTGCTCAAAGAATTGAAAAAAGAATGCCTTTTAGGAAAACAATTAAACAGGCACTTGAAAAAGTTTTAGCTAACAAAGAAGTTAAAGGTATCAAGATACAGGTTTCAGGAAGATTAGATGGATCTCAAATTGCAAGATCAGAATGGCTAGAAAGAGGAAGATTACCAAGGCAAACAATTAGAGCAGATATTGATTATTCTTTATCAGAAGCAAGGTGTACTTATGGAACAATTGGAATTAAAGTTTGGATATATAAGGGAGATAAATTTGATAAATAAATATGTTAGCACCAAAGAAATTAAAACATAGAAAACACCACAAAGGTAGAGGAACAGAACGTCTTTTTGAAAGTAGGGGAACTAATATTGATTTTGGAACCTTTGGATTAAAAGCTACTACAGAAAAATGGATTACTAGTAATCAAATTGAAGCTTGTAGAAGAGTGATTATTAGATATTTAAGAAAGGGAGGTAAAATGTGGATTAGAATTTTTCCTGCCAAGGTTATTACTAAAAAAGGACAAGAAGTACCGATGGGAGGAGGAAAAGGTTCATTAGATCACTATGTTTTCCCAGTGAAGCCAGGAAGAGTATTGTTTGAAATAGAGGGAATTAGTGAGAGTGATGCTAAAGAAGCGCTAAGAAAGGCAGGAGATAAGTTGCCATTAAAGACAAAATTTGTTAAAAAACAATAGTATGAAAAAAAAGGACTTACAAAAAGAAGATTTACCTAAATTACTTAATGAAAAAAGAGAAAACATTAAAGAGTTCAGATTTAAGTCGGTTGCAGGTGGATTAAAAAACACAAAAGAATTGAGAGAGAATAAAAAAGATATCGCAAGAATATTGACTATATTAAATAAAAAATAATATGCCTAAAAAGGAATTAATTGGATTAATAGTATCAGATAAAATGCAGAAAACTGCTGTGGTTGAAGTTGAGACAATTAAAGAACATCCAAAATATAAAAGAAGATATAAGAGTCACAAAAAATACAAAGCACACAATGAATCAGGAGAATATAAGATGGGTGATAAAGTTGTTATTAGAGAATGTACGCCAGTTTCAAAAGATAAAAAGTGGGAAATTATTTCAAGATTAGATAAATAAAAGAAAATGATACAGACAGAAACAATGTTAAAAGTTGCTGACAATAGCGGTGGTAAAATGGTAAAATGCATTCGTGTTTTAGGTGGTACAAGAAAAAGATCTGCTGAAATAGGAGATATCATTGTTGTTGCTGTAAAAGATGCGGAACCAAGAAAAAACGTTAAAAAACATCAAGTATTAAAAGCAGTAGTAGTTAGAAAGAAAGAAGTAACAAGGAGGAAGAATGGAAGTTATATTAGATTTGATGATAATGCCGTTGTGATGTTAGAGGGAACTTCAAAAGAACCAAAAGGAACAAGAATTATTGGTCCAGTTGCTCGTGAAGTTAGAGAAAAAGGATTTGAAAAGATTTCTACAATGACAAAAAATTTAATTTAAGGATATGAAAATAAAAAAGAACGATCAAGTTTTAATAATCGCAGGAAATGATAAGGGAAAGAAAGGAAAAGTTCTAAGATCTTTTCCGTTGAAGGAAAGGGTTGTTATTGAGGGAATTGCTTTGGTTAAAAAGAATATTAAACCAAAAAAATCAGGACAAAAAGGACAAATTGCAAGTGTTCCAAGAGCGATTAGTGTATCAAATGTTAATTTGATTTGTTCTAAGTGTGGAAAACCAACAAGAGTTGGTTATGAGATAATTGATAAGAAAAAATATCGTGTTTGTAAAAAATGCGGAGCAAAGAATTAATAATATGGCAATAATTAGCATAAAAGAAAAATATAAGAATAAAGTAATTCCAGGAATGGAGGAAAAGTTTAAATATGGTAACGTAATGTCTATTCCTAGAATAGAAAAAGTTGTTATCAATACTGGTTTTGGAAAGATCATAACAAGTAAAACAAAGGACGAACAAAAGAAGTTTACTCAATATGTTCATGACAATATTCAAGCTATCTGTGGTCAAAAGCCTGTTATGGCTCCTGCAAAGAAATCAATTTCTACTTTTAAATTAAGAGAAGGAAGTATTATTGGTGTTAAAGTAACATTGAGAGGAAAAAAGATGCACGACTTTATGGAGAAATTAGTAAACATCACCTTACCTCGTTCAAGAGACTTTCAGGGAATTAAATTAACATCAGTTGACAGCAATGGTAACTTTAACTTAGGAATCAAAGAACACATCATTTTCCCTGAAATATCACCAGAAAAATCACCGATAATCCTTGGAATGGAAATAATAATAGTAACAAGCGCAAAGAGTAAAGAAGAGGGTTTAGAATTATTTAAATTACTTGACTTTCCTTTCAAGAAAAGCTAAAGTCAATAAGTATTTATGGCAAAAACATCAAGAATAGCAAAATCAAATAAGAAACCAAAGTTTTCAACAAGATCTGAGAATAGATGTTTCAAGTGTGGTAAGAACGGAGGATATATTAGAAAGTTTGGTCTATGTAGAATTTGTTTTAGAGAAATGGCAAACCGTGGTGAGTTGCCCGGAGTTAAGAAAAGTAGTTGGTAATATAATATAAAAAAATGGATCCAATAGCAGACATGATTTGTTCAATAAATAATGCTCAAGCAGTGGGCAAAAAACAGGTAACACTTTATCCTTACTCTGATTTTAAGTATGCCATCTTAGAGCTTTTAAAAAATGAAGGTTTTGTAGATAGCGTAGAAAAGAAGGGTCGCCTTTCAAAAAGAAAAATTGTTATTGATTTGAAATATGGTGAAGATGGAAGTCCAAAGATTATAAAGATTAGAAAAATTTCAAAGCAGGGACAAAGAATATATTCAACTTACAGAGAAATGAAACCAGTTAAATCAGGTCACGGAATTTCAATTGTAACAACATCAAAGGGATTGTTAACTAATAAAGAAGCAAGAAAAAATAAGATTGGAGGAGAAATAATTTGTGAAATTTGGTAATATGTCAAGAATAGGAAAACAAGAAATTTTAATACCTGAAGGAGTAGAAGTAAAAGTTAATGGAAACAAGGTAGAAGCAAAAGGACCAAAGGGTTCTCTTAAGATGAAAGCTTTGCCAGAGATATTAATTGAAAAGAAAGATAATGTTATTAATTTTACTCCCAAAGATAGCGATGATTTAAAATCAAAGGCTTATTGGGGACTAACAAGAACTCTTGTTAGCAATATGATAGAAGGAGTTTCAAAGGGATTTGAAAAGAAATTAGAGATTAACGGAGTTGGTTTTAAGGTAAGAGTTGAAGGAAAAAAATTAATACTAGATGTTGGATTTAGTCATTCAGTTGAAATTGAAGCTCCCGAAGGAATTGAATTTACTACAGAAAAAAATGTTATTACTGTTTCAGGAATTGATAAAGGTTTAGTTGGACAAGTTTCTGCACAAATTAAGAGAGTAAGACCACCTGAACCATACAAAGGAAAAGGTATTAAATATGTTGGTGAAGTTATTAGAAGAAAAGTAGGTAAAAAATCAGCTGCATAAACAATATGATAGAAAAAAAGGAAAAAAGAATAAGGAGACATAAAAGAGTCACTTCAAGAATAGGAAGCGATAAGCCAAGATTGTGTGTTTTTCGTAGTAATCAATTTATTTATGCTCAAATAATTGACAATGGGAAGACAATTATTTCAGTTGATGACAAGGGTCCAAAAGCAAAAGACAAAAAGATTGAATCATCAAAGAAAGTTGGTCAGTTAATTGCTCAAAAAGCAATTGAGAATAAGATAAATGAAGTTGTTTTTGATCGTGGAGGATACAAATATCACGGAAGAGTAAAATCTTTGGCTGAAGGAGCAAGAGAAGGCGGATTAAAATTCTAATATTATGAAAAATACAAGATTTGATAAAAAGAAAGAAGTAGTAAAAGATGAATTTGATTCAAAGCTTTTGGATTTAGCTAGGGTTACAAAAGTAACTGGAGGAGGAAAAACAATGAGATTTAGAGCTGTAATGGTAGTTGGAAACAAGTTAGGTAAAGTTGGCATAGGTGTTTCAAAAGGTCTTGATGTTTCTCAAGCAATTGAAAAAGCAACAAAAGCTGCTAAAAAAGAATTAAAAGAGATACCCATTTCTGAAGGGACAATTCCTTTTGAAGTTGAAGGAAGACTTGGACCATCACATATTATTTTAAAACCACAGAAGAAAGGAAAAGGTCTTGTTGCAGGAGGAACAGTGAGAGTAATTTGCTCCTTAGCTGGAATACAAGATGTTTCATCAAAATCAATTAGCAGAACAAAGAATAAATTAAATAATGCAAGAGCAACGATGAAGGCCTTGTCTAAGTTGAATAAATAAAATGCAATTACACGAAATAAAAAAGAATACAACCTGCAAGAATAAGAAGCAAGTTGGAAGGGGTGGAAAGAAGGGCACTTATTGTGGAAAAGGACAAAATGGACAAAAATCAAGAGCTGGTGCTAATTTTCAACCAATTATCAGAACATGGATTAAAAAGTATCCTAAATTAAGAGGATATAATTTTAACATAATTAAAAAATATGCTGTTGTTGATGTAAGTACTTTAGAGAAAGTTTTTGAAGAGAACAATATTATTACTCCTAAGATATTAACTGATGATAGGATTGTAAGAAGAATTGACGGAAAGATTCCATCAATTAAAGTATTAGGAAAAGGAGAGATTAAAAAACCATTAATTATTGAAGGTTGTTTAGTGTCAAAATCAGCTAAAGAAAAAATAGAAAAAGCTGGCGGAACAGTTAAAGAGAATAAATAATGTTTAAGAAAATATTAGAAATTTTAAAAGCAAAAGATTTAAGGGCTAAAATACTTTTCGTCCTTTTCATTTTTGCTGTTTTTAGATTAATGGCTAATATTCCAATTCCTGGAATAGATGTTGCGAGAATTAGAGAATTCTTTGGAGGTAATCAATTTTTTGGCTTAATGAATCTTTTCACAGGAGGTGCGCTTGACAATGTTTCAATAGTTATGCTTGGATTGGGGCCATACATTACAGCAGTGATTATATTGCAATTATTAACAATGATCTTCCCTCAAATAGAGAAATTGTACAAAGAAGAAGGAGAAGCAGGCAGACAAAAGTTTAATCAATATTGTAGAATAGCAGCCGTTCCTTTTGCACTTATCCAGGGATATAGTATGATTTTCTTTTTGAAATCACAAGGAGCTATTGGATCACTAGATCCAATAATTATGATTACAGCAGTTCTATCGATTGTTGCTGGGTCAATTATATTAATGTGGATGGGAGAATTAATATCAGAGAAGGGAATCGGAAATGGTGTTTCACTTTTAATCTTCGCAGGTATCGTTGCTGATTTTCCAAACAATATCCAAAGAATGTTCATCACATTTGATCAAACACAATTATTATCTTATATCCTTTTTGGATTATTGTCTCTTTTAGTTATTGCAGGAGTTGTATTAATTAACGAAGGAAGAAGAAATATCTCAGTCTCTTATGCTAAAAGAGTGAGAGGGAATAAGATGTATGGAGGAGCTTCAACATATTTACCATTAAATATTAATCCAGCAGGAGTTATTCCAATCATTTTCGCAATATCATTTTTAATGCTTCCATCTATGCTTTCTTCATTTCTAGGATGGACGGCGGTTTCTGACTTTTTGAATAACACATGGGTATACGGTATAATCTATTTCGTTCTTGTATTTATGTTTACATTCTTCTATACCGCGGTTACATTTGATCCTAAAAGTATTTCAACTAATTTGCAGAAAATGGGAGGATTTATTCCAGGAATTAGACCAGGAGAGAATACAGCTCAGTTCTTACAAAGCATCTTAAATAAGGTTTTAGTTATTGGTGCCACTTCATTAGGTCTTATCGCTGTAATGCCTTTAATAATACAAGGAATTACAGGCATTCAAGAGTTTGCCTTTATGATTGGTGGGACAGCGCTAGTAATTATCGTATCAGTTGCTTTAGAGACAATGAGGCAGATTAATTCCCAACTAGAGATGAGGGAATACGATTCATAATAATCATTAACAAGATAGAGGGTTTTCATGGCCTTCTATTTTTTTGTTTTTTATAATATAATTAATTTAATAATAAAAAAATGAATAAAAATCCATTAGTTTTAATTTTGCTTGGTAAGTCAGGTGCTGGAAAGGGGACCCAACTTAATTTATTGAAAGAAAGATTGGGCCTTGAGTTTATTGGAACCGGAGATCTCTTAAGGGCTAGAAAAAAGATAGATGATTTCACAGGTAAAAAAATAGCAAGCGTCATTGACAATGGAGGAATTATTGTTTCTTCTATTCCCTTTAAACTGTGGATGGACTCATTTGAAGTGATTAAGAATAAGGGAGATTTTAAGGGTCTTATCATAGATGGATCTCCTAGGAAAATTAAAGAAGCGTGGTTATTAGAGGAAGCGTTAGAATGGTATGAATGGGACAAAAGAGTCAGGGTTGTTTTAATTGATATATCAGAAGAAGAGGCAATTGCAAGAATTACAAGAAGAAAAACTTGTCCAGAATGTAATAACATTATAATGTTTTCAAAAGATGATGCAGATATTGAGAATTGCCCTAAATGTGGAACGAAGCTTGTAAAAAGACCAGAAGACACAGTAGAAGGAACTAAGAAGCGTCTAGCATGGTTTGAAGAAGAAGTTGGCCAAACAATAAGATATTATGAGGAAAAAAATAAGCTAATAAGAATAAATGGAGAGCAGAGCGTTGAAGATGTTTATAGCGATATAATTAAAGTAATTGAAGATGATAACAATTAAGACAAAAGAAGAGATTGACTTAATGCATCAGGGCGGAAGAATACTTAAATCAACTATAGATAAATTAGGTAAAAAGATTGATATCGGTGTAAGCGGAAAAGAAATAGAACTTGAGGCAGAAAGATTAATCAAAGAGACGGGTGGAGTTCCTAACTTCAGAGGACAGGACGGATTTCCGTCTTGTCTTTGTTTTTCAGTTAATGAAGAAATTGTTCATGGAGTACCAAATAGAAGAAAACTGAAAGATGGGGACATAGTAACAATTGATTTGGGGATATTCTTTCAAATTAATACTTTCTTGAAAGGGGGAATAGATTACAGAAAGTATCCTAACCTTAAAAACGGTTTTCATACTGATATGGCTAGAACATATGCTGTCGGAAATGTCAATGAGGAAGTAGGGAGATTGTTGAAGAACAATAAAAAAGCACTCAAAAAAGGCATTTCAAAAGTTAAAGCAGGAGTTAAAAAAGGGGAGATAGGAGAAGCCATAGAAAGGTTTGCTTTAAGAGAGGGTTATCAAGTGATTAGAAATTTATGTGGACATGGTATCGGAGCTAAACTTCATGAGGACCCAGATATTCTACATTACGGAAGTAAAAAATATGGAGAGATGTTGAAAGAAGGAATGGTTTTTTGTATTGAGCCAATGCTTTCGCTAGGAAGTGATGAAATATTTAAAAGGGGCACGGCCTATGTTACAGATGACTATTCTTTAAATGCACATTTTGAAGATATGGTTGCAGTTACTAAAGATGGAGTAATGATTTTGACAGATTGATAGTTTTTTAGTATGCTTAACAAGGTTTTTTTATGAATGGAAGAAAGTTGATTGAATATTTTGGTGCAAGTACCACAAGGATCGAAAAGAGGAACGTTCCTGAATGGAAAGAATCGCGCGAAAGAAAAGAATAGAAGCAAACAGCGAAAAAGCAATGTATGCTGTTAAGAGGTATGAGCAAAGGTTATCGAAATAAAGATAACCCTCTTTTTTTTGTAAAAATAACTTTAAGATGTTAATATATCTATATGATAAGTCATGAGTTACAAACATTTATTATTGCTGCAACTCCAGTCATTGAATTAAGGGGTGCTATTCCAATAGCTTTATTCAACTATGAATTATCTGTTACCTCAGCTTTTATATTTTCAGTGCTAGGAAATATTTTTCCAGTAATATTTATTTTACTTTTTTTCGAAAAAGTTTCTAACTTTCTATCTCAGAGAAGTACTTTTTTCAAAAAAATATTTGAGTGGCTTTTTGCTAGAACAAGGAGAAAGCATCAAGGCAATTATGAAAGGTTTAAAGATTTGTTTTTAGTTATTTTTGTTGCAATTCCTTTACCGATAACAGGCGCATGGACTGGTTCTCTTTGTGCTTTTCTTTTCGGAATTCCTTTCAAAAGAGCTTTTCCTTTGATATCATTAGGAGTAATAATAGCAGGAGCAATAGTTACATTAATTAGTTTAGGAATAATATTAATATGAAACCATTAATTATAGCAAACTGGAAGTGCAATCCAGAAACATTGAAAGAAGCACAAGAATTGTTTAACGGCATTAAAAAAGATATTGAGAATAAAAATGTTGTAATTTGTCCTCCAACAATTTTTCTATCTTCTTTAATTTGTGAAGGAATTAAGTTTGGAGCTCAGAATTGTTTCTCTGAAAACAAGGGAGCATATACTGGAGAGATATCTCCTCAGATGATTAAAAGTATCGGTTGTGAATATGTAATCATTGGTCATTCTGAAAGAAGAATAATATTTAATGAAAGTAATGTTGACGTTAGTAATAAAGTTATAAAAGCTCAACAGTCTGGATTAATACCAATAGTTTGTATTGGTGAATCAAAAGATCAAAATACTTTCGAAATAATAGAAGAACAAATTAAAGATATAGATAAAGATGTTCTCATAGCTTATGAGCCATTGTGGGCTATAGGAACGGGGGAAAATGCATCAATTGAAAAAGTAAAAGAAGTAAGAGATTTCTTAAAAGAAAGAAAAGTTCTTTACGGTGGAAGTGTTAATTCTCAAAACGCTAAAGATTATTTAGAAATTACAGATGGACTTTTAATCGGTGGCGCATCTCTTAATAATGAAGAATTTTTAAAGATTATAAAAACCGCATATTGATTGCGGATTAAAAATGGAGGTGTTCCTCTCCTTAAAGATAAATAGTCAAATATATTGTGCGACATTTAATTCTTCATATCTTTACCGCTGTGGAATTGGCGATGAACGTCTCTCAGTCTTTTATTTGTAACATGAGTATATATTTGAGTAGTGGCAATATTTCTGTGTCCTAAAAATTCTTGAATAGTTCTTAAATCAACTCCTTGACCAAGCAAATCAGTTGCATAACTGTGTCTTAATGTATGAGGAGTTGTAAAGAAAGGGATGTTTGCTAATGTAGCGTACTTCTTTACTATTCTTTCTATTGAACGAGGCGTTAAACGGGCCTCTGAGGCCGTTTTAGACCTGTAGTTGATAAATAAGGCCTTCTCGTCATCACCGCGTGTTTTGAGGTATTTTTTAACCCAATCTAATGCTCGTTTAGAGAAGTAAACAGTTCTAGGGTGGTTGCCTTTACCGATAACACTTAATTCGAGGTCTTCCTTGTTTTCTATGCTTTTAAACTGTTCTTTATTAAGGGCTACAAGTTCAGCTATTCTTAGCCCTGTTGAAAATAATGATTCAAGTATCGCACGATCTCTGAGCCCAGACATAGTTTCAGTATTAGGAGCAAGCAATAGTTTTTCTATTTGTTCTAATGTTAAAAATTTAACATTTTTTTCTTTATTAGCTTCTTTAGATAATTTTATCTTATCTGCTGGTAAAGAGATGATGTCTTTATCACTGAAAAAGCTTAAAAGGGATCGTAGGGCGATTAAATAGTAATTTTGAGTAAGCTTAGATAATGTCTTATTTTTTTCATCTTTATGCCTAGCTAAGTATAGTCGATAATCCCAAACAATTTCCGGAGTTAGTTGGTGAGGGAGTAAATCTTTTTTTTCTGTAAGTAAAAGCCAGTCAGTAAATTTCTTTAAGTAACGGCTATAGTTTTTTTGCGTATTATCTGATAATCCTTTCTCAATTTCACAATAGTCAAGAAAATCAGGGATATGCTTAATTATTGGTATGTTTGAATTATTCATATATTAATTGTCGCTTAACCTACATTGTACGACATTTACTATTATATATTGTATCCTGCCCCCTGTCAAGATTTTTGCAAAAAAAATAGTTGAAGAACTTTTTTAAGTTGCTACAACTAGTGTTTCTTGATATCTTTCGATGTCTTGCCTTCCTCGCTCTATTACAGAGCTCGTGAAGGCTTCCATTAATTTTTCTCTTTCCTGTGGTGTCAAGATTTTTTCTGCATCACACATTTTTTGTAGTGCCTTTGGTACATTTCCTGCCATCACGAGCTCCCTAACTTTTTTAAGAAGGGACAAAACCTTTAGCTTTCTGCAATCCATAATAACCAATTTAATTATAAAAATAATATGTTAATTTGTCAAGCCCCTTTTCTTCTTTCTCTTTTTGAGTAATCTTCTATTGCTTCTTTAAATTCTTTTTCTTTGAAATCAGGAAAGAAGTTATTAGTAAAGTATAGTTGAGAGTATACTGTGTCCCACATCATAAAGCCAGCAGAGTTATGGGGATCATCTTTACATCCTGTTCTAATTACAAAATCAACTCCTGGTAAATTCTTTGTCCAAAGATTCTCTTTGATTTTTTGCTCTGTTACTTCCCCATTAATATTTTCAAAACAATCAATCATCTCGTCTGTTCCATTGTAAGCCATTAGAAAAGTAATTATTTGATTATTATAATCTCTTGTGTTGTCTATTGCTTTTTGCATTGCAATTTTTGTTTCTTCTGGAAAATAATCAGCCCACTTCCCTATTATTTCTATTCTTACCTTGTTTTCGTGAATGTTTTTTTCTTCTGCAATTTTATTAAAATATTCTTCAAAAATATTAAAAAGATGATTAACTTCGTCTTCACTTCTTTTAGTTATATTGTCTAGCGAACTTCCCCAAAAGGAGAAGTAAGGTATCTTAAGAGAGATAACTTCATTTATTATCTTTTCTAGTGCCTCAGCGCCCTTTTTGTGCCCCATAAGCGATGATAATCCTCTTTTCTTAGCCCAGCGCCTGTTTCCATCAGGAATTAACGCAATATGATTTGGAATATTCATATACTATTTTAATTGGTTCTTTTTCTTGCTTTTTACTGTAAATCAACCCTAAAGAAAAGAAGAAAGAAGATATTAATATCAATGCTATTATTTCACCTCTTTTATCTTTGACAAAATTGATTATTTTTGGTAGCATTTGCTTGTTATTATCGAATAACTACATATTAGATCAAAATTAATAAAGAGTCAAAAAAAATGGCAACAACGAAATCCGCCGGTACAAGTAAGCTAGGAAGAGATTCAAACCCAAAGTACTTAGGCGTTAAATTATTTGAAGGACAGAAAACTAAAATAGGTTCAATTATTATCCGTCAAAGAGGGACTAAGTTTATTGCGGGTAAAAATGTAAAAATGGGTAAAGACAATACTCTTTACGCAGTAAAAGAAGGAAAGGTTTACTTCACAACTAAAAGAAAGAAACTGTTTGATGGTTCTCAAAGAATAGCAAAGACAGTAAACGTAGAATAAAAATGAGGGCTTTCCCTCATTTTTTTATTTACTAGCAGCTTTTATAAATTCATTGAATAATGGATGCGGACTTAATGGTCTTGATTTTAATTCTGGATGAAATTGTGTTGCAACGAAAAATGGATGATCTTTAAGTTCAATAATTTCAACTAATTCTTTTTCTGGATTAACGCCAGCTATCACAAGGCCCTTTGAAGTAAGTATATCTTTGTAGCTGTTATTAACTTCATATCTGTGCCTGTGTCTTTCTGATATGTTCTCTGTCTTATATGCCTTGCTACTTATAGTTCCTTTATTAAGTTTACAATTCCATGCACCTAAACGCATAGTTGCTCCATATTTATGCTTATGCATAACTTCTTTTTGTTCCTCCATTAAATCAATCAGAGGATTTTTTGCCTTAGGGTCAAATTCGGTTGATGTAGCATCTTTTATTCCACAAACATTTCTAGCAAATTCAATTACGGCCAATTGAAGACCTAAACATAGTCCTAAGAAAGGTATTTTATTCTTTCTACAGTATTCTATTGCTTTTATCTTCCCTTCTGTTCCTCTTACTCCAAAACCACCAGGAACAATTATACCATCATAACTTTTAAGCTTTGCTAATTCTTTGCTATCCTCTTCTATTTTTCCAGAAGATATCCATTCAATTATGGGATTTCTATTATTGGCCCAAGAGCTATGTTTTATTGCTTCAAGGATTGAGATATATGAATCAGTTAATGAGAAGCCATCACTCTCGAAATACTTTCCAACGATACCAATTTTGATATCTTTCTTTTTTGGGTCTTTTATTCTATTTACTAATTTTTCCCACTCACTGCCATCTCTCTTTTTGTTCCTTAGTTTTAGTTTCTTAATTATCCTATCGCCCAATCCTTCTTTTTCGAAATTAATAGGTATTTCATATATTGAATCAACGTCTGGTGCAGAAATTACATCCTTTGGGTCGATACTACAAAATGTTGATATTTTTCTTTTTCTTGTTTGGTCTAATGGAACACTGGCTCTTCCTAAGATGAAATCAGCTTGAATTCCTGACTCATTTAATAATCTTGAAGATGTTTGAGTTGGTTTTGTCTTCATTTCCCCTATTGTCTTAATAGTTGGAAGATAAGTTACCAATGTGAATAGAACTCTTTTAGGATATCTTAACTTCATCATTCTTGCTGCTTCTAAAAATAGAAGATTTTGATATTCTCCCACTGTTCCCCCTATCTCAATAACTACAAAATCAACTTTGTCTTTTTTTGCTACTTTTTCTATTCTAGATATTACTTCATTAGGAATATCAGGCACAACCTCAACGCACCTTCCATTAAATTCAAGATTTCTTTCTTTCTCAATAACTGATTGGTAGACTCTGCCTGTGGTGATTGAGCTTTCTGTGGAAAGACTAATATTCAAGAATCGTTCATAATTTCCTAAATCTTGATCGCATTCGGTTCCATCATCAGTGACAAATGTCTCACCATGTTCAATTGGATTCATGGTTCCAGCATCGACGTTGATGTATGGGTCAATTTTAACTGCAGAAACAGTAAACCCTCTGTTTTGAAGTATTTTTGCTATTGAAGCTGTAGCCGCGCCTTTACCTACGCTTGACATTACGCCTCCTGCAACAAAGATGTAGTGTGTCATATTCTAAATAATTATTTTAATTTTTGCTTCTAAATTATTTCCTAATTTAATTTTAACTAAATGATCTCCTTGGCGCTTAATTGGCTCATCAATTTCTATGTTTGATTTATCAACATTAAAACCTAATTCTTTTAATTTGTCTGATATTTTTTGTTCATTTATTGATTCAAAAAGTTGTCCCTCTTCGCCTATCTTTGTTTCAATTTTTATTCCTTTGTTTTCTAGCTCCTTAATTATTTTTTCATTTTCTTTCTGTGTTTCTTCCTTGTTCTTAAGTTCAATATTTTTCTGATTCTCTAATCTTTTTAATGATTCTTTGTCTGCTATTATAGCAGAACCATTAGGAAGTAGAAAGTTTCTTGCATGACCAGATGAAACCTCTTTAACTTCAAACTTTTTACCTAGTTTTTTGACATCTTTTAATAGTATTACTTTCATATGTTTATTTTTTTAATTATTTCTTCAATTGCTTTTTCTAATTGTGGATCTTTTTCTTGCTCATAATC
>JAQUXE010000001.1:0-3763 GCA_028692555.1 Minisyncoccota bacterium | reverse complement strand
TCTTTAACTTCAAACTTTTTACCTAGTTTTTTGACATCTTTTAATAGTATTACTTTCATATGTTTATTTTTTTAATTATTTCTTCAATTGCTTTTTCTAATTGTGGATCTTTTTCTTGCTCATAATCATCCATTGTCAATTCAACCTCTATGTCTGGTGTAATTCCATTATCGTTGATAATATTTCTATTGGGAGTTAGCCATTCAGCACTAGTTACTTTTAACATTAAACCATCAGAAAGACTTAATAATTTTTGAACAGTTCCTTTTCCGTAAGATTTTTCTCCGATTATTAGTAAATTTCTATTATCTCTTAAGGCACCTGCAAGTATCTCGGATGCTGAAGCACTTCCTCCATTAATTAGGATAACTGTTGGATAATTCATTAAGCTTCCTGAACCATTGGCCCTATATTCATTTTCTTTTTGATCTTTTCCCTTTTCAATCATAACTAAGTCATTTTTATTTAGAAACCAACCAGCTACTTCAATTGCTTGATTAACGAGTCCTCCCGGGTTACTTCTTAGATCAATAATTATTCCTTTTGCGTTGCTATTAATTATTTCATATGCTGCTTTTTTAAGATCTTGACCAGTTGAATCAGAGAAGTGATATATTCCAATAAGAGCTATTTCGTTATCTAACATTTCCCATTCAACAGATGGAACGTTTATAACGTCTCTTATTATCTCGACATCAAAATTCTTGTTATCTCTAAGAATAGTTAAAACAACCTTTGTTCCCTTTGGTCCACGTATAATTTCAACTGCTTCATTGGCAGATAAATTGGACGTTGGGTTCTTGTCTATAAATATTATTTTGTCTCCTGGCCTTATTCCAGATTTATCAGCCGGAGTCCCTTTAATGGGAGCTATTGCTGTTAATTGCTTCTCTCTTATTCCAATCTGTAATCCAATTCCTTCAAATTTACCACTGATTGACTCTTGTAGTGATTCCGCTCCTTCAGGATCAAAAAATTCAGTATATGGATCGCCTAAAGCATTAACCATTCCTGCGGCAGCACCATAGGTCATTTTCTCTAAATCAATTTGATCCGGGTTAACATAGTTAAGGTATATTTGATCTAATGTTTTTTTAAGAATAGAAAGATCTATATTTTCATCTGAATATGCTCTTTCGTAGTGTTCTTGAAAAAGGTATTCATGATAATAGAATCCGGAGATAAAGGAAATCAAAACAAAAACTGAGCATACTATTTTTGAGCTAATTTTCATATGTTTAAAGGATAGCATATTTTCTTTTTTGAGACAATAAAAAAAGAGAGCTATTTTTTTAACAGCTTCTCATCATAAAATCAATAAAAAAAGCGATTTTATAGTTGTCGCATTATCAACTTTGCTTCTGTCCCATAATTGGGACTTAATGTGAGCGCCTTCATACAAAGGCGATACATTCTTTTCCTTCTTCCAGAAACAATTCTGTTCCCGATTGGTCCATCAGCAAGCTTCTCAAGCTCGTCAATATTAACAAACTTGTGCTTGCATTTTGGATCTTTTTTCACTTCTCCGATATTGATCAAGAAGGCCCAGTCAGTGCCTCCAGCAATAACAGTTGGATACATTGCTGGCATTATATCAAAATCCTCATAGCAGAGATCGATACCAGTTTCTTCCTTAACCTCTCTAAGAAGCTCCTGAAAAACAATTGTTTCGTCAAAACATTTTTTGACGTAAGCTTCTTCTATTGCTCCACCTGGAAGATCCCAGTCTCCTGGAAGAGATTCATCTTCGCCCCTTCTTTTAATAAGAAGCTCTCCTTTGGAGTTGAATATTGCTCCAAAGAGTCCAATACTGACTTTAAAAGTCATGATTCATTTATAACATCTGTTCATTTTTTGTCAAGCTCACATGGCTGCATTCTACTCCGAAGTGCAACATTCTGAATAAGTCAAAAGGACACCTCTTTGTGGTATAATATTTTTAGTATCAATAAAAATAAATCACAAACAAGATGCCCTATAAACATATTACATCAATTCAGAGAAATGAGCTATCTGTATTGTCGAGAACTAAAATAAAACAAAAAGAAATAGCAAAGTTACTTGATAAGAACCGCACTACCATCTGGAGAGAAAAGAAAAGAAATGCTAATGAAGATGGTACTTATGATGCAAGAATAGCAAAAAGAAAAACTAAGAAAAGAAGAATTAAAGCAAATCAAAGATTTAGGAAGATAGATAACAACCCTGAACTTGAGAGAATAATAGTTAGAGGGATTAAGAAATATCTAAGTCCAGAAGAGATTAGTGGCAGATCAGACGGTGAAGAAATACACATAGGTAAGGATATTATATATAATTTTATCTATAAAAAGAGGCGGGATCTAGTCATCTTCCTACGATGTCAGAAAGGTAGGTATCGAAGAAGAAGAGGCACTAATATACGCATAAAACAAAGAAAAGAACTAGAAAAGAAGAAGAATGTCTCTCTTCGTCCCAGTATCGTTGATACTAGAGAAAGAGTTGGAGGCTGGGAAGGAGATACTGTTTGGGGGAAAAACAAAAAAGGACCAGTGTTACTAACCCATATAGAAAGAAGAAGTGGCTTAGTTAAGATAGGACTGATAAAGAACAAGACAGCAGAAGAGATGAAGAGAGAAACAGTAGCTATGTTCAAGACTATTCCAAGAAGTAAGAGGCATACTGTAACTTATGATAATGGCTCAGAGAATGCCGAATATGAGTTGATTGAAAAAGAAGCCAAGATAGATGTTTACTTTGCTAATGCCTACCATTCTTGGGAAAGAGGATGTAACGAGAACTGCAATGGATTAATTAGACAGTTCTTCCCAAAAGGAATGTACTTTGATAACATTACAAAAGAGCAAGTTAAGAAGATAGAGCGATTGTTAAATAATCGTCCTAGAAAAAGGCTTGGATATTTAACCCCAAATGAGGTTTTCTACAATTCTTAAATGTTGCACTTTGGATTAGAATTCAGCATGTAGATTAAGATAGCGTTGTATACACTTTAAAACAAGAAAAGAGGCTGGCATGATAGTTAGTAATAAGAATAACTAAATACAGCCTCTATGCATAAGAATAGCAGATTACTGCCCTTCATGAGAAGGGCTCTGTATCGGGCTTGGGTCGATGGCGTATCCGTCACCGATTTAAGCCTGGAATACAAGATCACAAGAAAGACGGTATACAAGGTTTTGGAAAGAGCCCGACTCCAAGACTTCGAGAATCATCTTTCGGTCAATTTAAGATTCAGAACAATTAAGTACGGATTAAGGAAATTAAGAAAAACAGCCGAGAGGCTACAGAAAAGAATTGATCGAGAGAATATTAAAAGATACGAGAAAGAGTATCCGGGCGAGATGGTGCATTTTGATACGAAACGATTGCCTCTCCTTTCAGGAGAAGCGATTAGAGACAAACGAGAGCATCTTCACGTGGCAATTGATGATTTCTCTCGATATCTTGTTGCGGATATCTTTCCTGATAAAGGGCAATACAGTTCAGCGATGCATTTAGAAGAAGTGATTGAGACGGCTCCGTTCAATACTGAAATAGCCTACTCAGATAATGGATCCTGCTATCGAGGAAGAAAAGCTCTTCAAGAATATGTTACACATTACAATTTAGAAAGAAGACACAGCGGAATTAAAGGGCTGACTCCTGTCGAGAGAATCGGCTCATATTATGCCAGCCAAATGCGTATACAACGCTTAACTAATTAACACTTTTACCGACAAGATAATTCCACTTACAATCAATGATCTTAATTTTAGCTTTTTCC
>JAQUXE010000020.1 GCA_028692555.1 Minisyncoccota bacterium | reverse complement strand
ATATTTATCCAAGAGGTCTTGTTACAGGGTATTATGGGATTCTAACACGACAAGCAGTTGGTAGGTTCCAAATTGCTCAAGGAATAGTTTCTAGTGATTCTGATGTAGAATACGGAGTTGTTGGACCACAAACAAGAGAAAGGATTAATTCAATTCTAGGATACTAACAGAAAACATTTGAAGAAGCTTGAGTAAAGAGAATAGAAAATAAAAGGGGACCCTTGCAGGGACCCTTTCGTTTTTTACAAAAGAAAGACAAAGAAGCATTAAGTGTGTTATTATATTTCTATAAAGGAGCAAAAATGTCCTGTTATAGAAATAGAATGGAGAATAAGATAGCAAGTGCAATTGAAAATTATGAGCACAATTGTTGCAAAAGATAAGGAGCATTAAGTGAAAAAAACATAAATTGAAAAACTTTGAATACGTTATTATTGATATTGAAACAACAGGATTAGATAAAGAAAGCTCTTCTATTATTGAGGTTGGCGCTCTTTTGATTAGTAATAATAATATTAAAGATAGATTTTCTTCTTTTGTAAGTTATGATGGTATTCTTAGTGAAGAGGTGAAAAGGATTACTGGAATTGATGATAAGATGCTTGAAGATGCTCCCAGCATTAAGGAAGTGATTAGTAAATTAAACAAGTTCATAGGCAAGCGTCCAGTTGTTGCACATAATGGAATTGATTTTGATTTTCCAATTCTTAAGCATTATGGTTTCAAGGCAGGTGAAAAGTATGATTCTATGGATTTTGCTTTTTTTGTCTTGCCGATAAACAAAGATGGTCATTCTATAAAAGAATTGGCCAAGCATTTTGATGTTAGAGGGGCGCCTCATAGAGCATTAGGTGATTGCGAAGTATTGTTTCAATTGATTTATAAGCTTCAAGAAGAATACCAAAAGAGAAATAAGTTAAAGAAGGAAGCATTAAAGTATATTGCTGATCATATTGGTTGGTGGTGGAGTAGTTTTCTTTTAGGAGAAGGCAAAAGGCATAATATTTCTAGTCTTGTTCCTAAGTACGTTTCAGAGGAGAAGAAGAGAGATAAAGTTTCTGATTTGGAATTAAGCGGATTGTTTAATTTAAACCAAGGGGACTATTCTGAAGATAGACCAGAGCAGAAGAGAATGGCTAATTTAGTTTTTAATGCTTTTAATAATAAGAAGCATATAGTGATAGAAGCAGGAACAGGAACGGGAAAGTCAAAGGCATATTTAGTGCCATCATTTCTTTTTGCTTTAAGAAATAAGGTTCCTGTTATAATCTCAACATATACGAAGTTGCTACAAGATCAGCTTTTTGATAAAGAAATTCCGCATATAAGAAAAATATTGGGTCGTGATTTGAAAGTAACAATTTTAAAGGGAAAGAAGAACTATGTTTGTCTTCAAAGATTTAATAGCTTTAGTAGTGAAATTGAAAGCAACTTGTCTCAAAAAACTTTAGAAATAGACAAAAAAAGTGATACTAAGATATCAGACAGATTAGCATATCTTTTACTTTCTTCTTGGATATTAGAAACAGACAAGGGTTATTGGGATGAGCTTCCATATTGGTTTGAAGTGAGAATATCAAAAGGAATAGAGGGAAACATTTGCAATATAGATGAGCTTTGCACCAAAGATACTTGTAATTTGCATAAAGAGCAGAAGTGCTTTTTAGCTAAAGCACGTGCAAAAGCAAAAGATGCAGATATTATTATAGTTAATCATGCTTTGACATTGTTAGAAATATCAAACGAAGAGTTTGTTGATGAATATGGTGATAAAAAAAGTAGATATGTTCATACTATTTTTCCCGAAGGAGCTAAGTTTGTTGTTTTTGACGAGGCCCATTATTTAGAAAAAGCAGCGACATCTGCAATTGAGAGAAATATTTCAGAAGATGCTTTCCATTACTTAATTCAACAGCTAAAAAGAATTCCTAATTTTAATTTAAAAGACAAAGAGAAAACTATTACCACTAGTGTAGATAATTTATTTAATAAGACACTGCCTCAGGTTATGAGGAAAAGTAAGGAAGGTTACAGTAATGATATATTATTTAAATCTTTAGTTAGGGTTGCTAGAAAAGAAGTTAATGTTAATCTAGAAAACATTAAGCTTGCTTTGCTTGAGATAAGAAAGGATATAGACAACGGTATTGAAAAAGCAAAAGACGATAAGTTCTTGATAATAAGCAGGAAGACAATTATTAGTTTAATTGAATCTATTAATATATTTTTATCTAAAGATGATAGATATATTAAATATATTGAAAGAGATAGAGATAACATTAGAATCAAAATAGTTCTTTTGTCTATTGCAGAATACTTAAGAGAATATGTCTTTGATATCTTTTCCTCTGTTGTTTTGACTTCGGCGACTCTGACGGTTGACAAGAAGTTCAACTTCTTTGCTAAAAGGTGTGGAACTTTAGAAATAAAGCAAGATAAAATAGATTATTGTTTATTAAAAAGCTCTTTTGATTACAAGAAACAAGTTAAGTTCTTTGTTCCAAGTGGAATTACTTACACAAGAGAGAAAACAGAGGAACATCTTGAAAAGAGCATTGATTTTCTTGAAAAAGCAATTATTGCTTCTAATGGAGGAGCTTTAGTGCTATGTACTAGCTACAAGCAAATTAATCGTATATACGATTCATTAATAGTAACATTATCTAAAAACAATATTAATCTCTTGAAGCAATCTGATGGTCATTCATCAAGAAGTATTATTAAAACATTTGAAGAAGACATTAATTCGGTTTTAATAGGAACAGAAACTTTTTGGCAGGGGATAGATGTTCCCGGAAAATCATTAAGAAGTTTGTTTATATTAAAAATCCCTCATGATGCGCCCTCATCTATTACAGAATCAAGAAGAGAGTTATATGATAACCCATATGTTGATTATAGTGCCCCTTTGGCTGCTATTAAATTGAAGCAAGGATTTGGAAGATTGATAAGAAAATCTACTGATTATGGGGTAGCAGTTCTTCTTGACGATAACTTTATGAGTAAAAAAATGTTTATTAACTCCTTGCCTGATGGGGTTGATGTTGAGAAAAAAAGCATAGAGGAGATATTAGAAGAATTAAGGTCAATTTAGTTTCTTGAACTCAGCGGTAAAACTTTGACAATATTACTTATATATTGTATGAATAATATAAGATAGTCTTGGTTCTTTGATTGTTCGACTATTCTGGAGGTAGATGATGAAAAAGTTTGCATTTGTCGTTTTGATGGCAATGGCCTGCATGCTTATTGCAGGATGTACCGTAGTAGAAGAAATCATTATGGACAGTCCATATACTGTTGATCATAAAATAAAGAAAGACTGGCAAGAAGCAATGATGGACGTTATTGTAACTGGACCAGCAGATGATTTGCTCGTCATTTTAGTAGATGGCGACAAGCAAAGACAAAACTTTATTCCTAGAGAGCAGATGGCTGCTTCTGGCAAGGCAACGGTAAGATTTAATATTGGTATAGAACCTAAATCATATCAAATAGTTATTAAACAGAGCGATCCAACAAAAAATGAAGGCAAGACGGTTTACAAGGGGAAGATTGATTTTCAAGGAGGATCAGTGGAGATTGTAGAAGTTTCTGTGGTTACAAAATGGCCAATTACCAATACATTGGCTCGAGTCCATAATTCTGGAGACTTGCCGATTGTAATAGACTATTTCATGGTTTATACTGACAAAGGAGAGGATAAATACTCTATTCCATTGAGAGTCGGTCCCGGAGAATATGGGGATGCGATTGTGTCGTATGATAAAGTAAGAGGCGGAAGTATAAGAGTTTACGCCTATAGTAAAGACAAAGTCGTTGCAAAGTTTGAGGGGAAAATAACATAAACCCTCCCTAGTTATTTTTAACTAGGTTTTTATTTTTTAAAGTGCTAAATAAAAATTATTAGCTACCCCTTACATTCTTGGATATATGTTACTATTTTAACTAGAAGGTCCCTTAAAATCCCCTTCCAGTTTAAAAATGAATATCCTTTGTCAGAAGGTTGACTTAATCCCCTAATTTATATACAATTAGGGGAGTATAGTCCCCTAATTTGTTATGAATATGGTGAATGTAATAAAAAGAACAATTCAAGAGAAAATAGAAGATAAGCTTTTCAAAGGTAAAGTGATTATTTTGTATGGACCTAGGCAAGTAGGAAAAACTACCATAGTTAAAGAAATACAGAATAAAAATATATCTAATTCAATATACTTTAATTGTGATGAGCCTGATATTAGAGAAAAGTTTGAAAATAAAACATCAACTTTTTTAAAAGAGCTAATTGGAAATAAAAAAATAGTAATAATAGATGAGGCCCAGAGAGTAAAAGACATTGGAATTACTTTAAAATTAATAATAGATAACTTTAAAGATATTCAAGTCATTGCTACTGGTTCTTCTTCATTTGATCTAGCAAACAAAACAGCGGAATCATTAACAGGAAGAAAGTATGAATTTTATCTCTACCCTTTATCTATTGAAGAGTTAAATCCAGAAAAAAACAAATTAGAAATTGATAGGACTCTGGAAAATAGGATAATATATGGTTCCTATCCAGAAGTAATTATTAATTCATCTGAAGCAGAAGAGAATATTAAGTTAATAGCAAAAAGTTACTTGTATAAAGACATTTTGCAATATCAAAATATTAAGAATCCTGATATTTTAGAAAAACTATTACAATCGCTTGCTCTTCAGGTAGGGAATGAAGTTTCATATAATGAAATTTCTAATTTTCTAGACATAGATAAAAAAACTGTTGCTAGCTATATAGAAATACTTAAAAAAGCATTTGTAATTTTTGAATTAAAACCATTTAGCAGAAATTTAAGAAATGAATTAAGAAAATTAAGGAAAATATACTTTTTTGATACTGGGGCAAGAAATGCTTTAATTAATAATTTCAACTCTTTAGATAGAAGAAATGATGCGGGTCAATTATGGGAAAATTTTATTATTAGTGAAAGAATAAAAATAAATAATAATCATGGAAATGATTATAATATATACTTCTGGAGAACTCATAACAAAAAAGAAATTGACTATATAGAGGAAAAGAATGGTAAACTCTATGGGTACGAGATTAAGCTGGGTAGCGGCAAATCATCAGGTGCAAAATTATTTTTAGACACTTATGTTAATTCAGAATTTAAAATTATAAAGAAAGATAATTACAATGAATTTATTTTTTAATAGCAAAGGTATAAAATAATACACTTATAAGTGTAAGGTTTTAATTTCTCAATTTTCTGATATAATAACTATATGGAAAAAGAAAAGACAATTGAAGAATTAAAAAGTAGAATCCTCGTTCTAGAGGACCGTCTTTGACCTGGCTAATAAAGAAAAAATA
>JAQUXE010000019.1 GCA_028692555.1 Minisyncoccota bacterium | reverse complement strand
AAAGAAAGAAATTAAGAATAAAAAAAAGATGCACAACGAAGTGCATCTTTTCATTTATCATGGTTATGGTTGCAATATTTCTTCTGAATCACCGTTAATTGAGATTACAACCTCAGTGATATAGTCAAACTGTAGCAAAGTTCTTTCAATTTGATTTCTAATAGCTATTACGGTTGCTGAACCAGCAACTCCTTCTTGAAGTTTTTCATTAAAATCAACAGTAGCGACCTCGCCCTCAAGAGTTAAGTCATAGGCAACTGTTCCTGGGTTAATCATTGAGAATATTCCACTTTCTGACTCTTCCTGCGTTGGCCCATTAAGAAGTTGAGTTAATGCGCTGAAAGGATATGAAACACCTGGCTCATGAGGGATTATT
This sequence comes from Minisyncoccota bacterium, assembly GCA_028692555.1. Taxonomy (GTDB): domain Bacteria; phylum Patescibacteriota; class Minisyncoccia; order Minisyncoccales; family Minisyncoccaceae; genus UBA2558. The sequence goes on along the minus strand of JAQUXE010000019.1, from coordinate 5,471 downwards.
CTCTTAACTTCAACTAATTCTTCTTGTTGGTTTTCTACATTAAGAAAGTATACACTTACTTCTTTATCTTCAAATACAGCACCAATCATTTCATTATTTATTTCATTGTATCTTCCGTCTGTAATAGCGCTAACAACTTCACCATCTTCAACAATAATCTCTATAATATGGGGCGTTATTACTGTTGCTGACATTTGGCCAGTTCTGTCTCCGTATCCAGCAGATGTTGATTCAAAAGCGAAATACATTTTATCATTTTCAACGCTTAAGAAAGTAAGGTTTTGACCGTCAAACTTATATGTAGACGAATTATTAACTATCCAATCTTCTGCTATTTTTTGTGGATCAACTATTTCTTTGCCTGTTCCTAAAAAGAATATGAATCCTATTAAGGCGATAGCTAGAATAATAATCCAAATAATATTTTTGCTCATATGTTTTATTATTACTTATTATCTTAAAGATATATTACCATATCATTATTTAAAATAGAAGTATTTACAAATAATTTAATAAAATGATAGTATATAGAAGGTAGCTTGGAGGTGTTAAAATGATTTTTGATTTAACAGACGCAATGAGGGATGGTTATTATCCCGATGAGCCAGCAGGGGAAATACTCTTTCAAATGGTTGAATACGCCCTTCTAAAAAAGGAGGCAGAAGAAAGAATCGCCATTAGGAGAGAGGTGAAAAAGGGGCTAGAAGAAAGCGCAAAGAGCTTTGTTATTGTGATATAGAAATTGCTCTTTTTTATTTTTGCATAATTTAATAAAAAGATTATAATATGATTATGAAAAACAAAGTCATTTTAGCAACATTATTATTGATAGCATTTATATCTTTTGTTTTTTATCATTTTTTTAAAGAAAATAATGTTAGTGAAATAAAAAAACCAGATAATCAAATTAATGAACCAAGGGTTGTTACAGAAGAAGAAATAATACTTTTTTATGGAGTTAATTGTCCAGCTTGCGTTGTACTAGATCAATTAATTGAAAATAAAGGCATTAATGAAAAAGTTTCATATGCACACAAAGAAGTTTATTATAATCAAGAAAACACCAACCAATTAATTACTAAAGCAGGGGAATGTGGGATAGATGCTAATTTAATAACAATTCCTTTCTTATATGCAGATGGCAAGTGCTATTTGGGAGTAGAGCCGATTATAAATTATTTTGAAGAAAAAATATATGATTAAAAAATTAACAACAATTTTATTTGTTTCTCTTTTTGTTTTTGTTGATAAGGCGCTAGCAGTTTGTCCTGTTTGTACGGTTGCGGTTGCTTCAGGTGTTGGAGCATCTCGCTCTATGGGAGTAGATGATTTAATAATCGGTTTATGGGTTGGAGCACTAATCGTTTCAATGATTATGTGGACTGTTGATTGGCTTAACAAAAAGAATATCAAATTCAAGGGATTGGGAATGTTAACTACGATAGGATATTTTGCTTTAGTTGTTCTTCCGCTATACACAATGGATATAATTGGGCATCCACTAAATAGTTTTTGTGGCTGTGGAATTGATAAATTGTTGGTAGGAATAATTGGAGGTTCTATTGCATTTTGGTTCGGCGCTGTTTGGTATGAGTATTTAAAGGAGAGAAACAATAATAAGGCATATTTTCCTTTTCAAAAGGTAGTCATGCCAGTTTTACCAGTAATAATTTTAAGCATAATGTTTTACTTTTTAATAAAATAAAAATATGAATAACAAAATAGAAAACTTAGAAGAATTTATCAAGAAAGTTGATGATATGAAAAAACAGGACAAGATGGACTTGTCATCAGATCAAGATTTAACAATTGCAATAATGAATCTTGTTTCTATTGAAGAGCACTTCTTTTTTACAGGTGCTAAATTAGGTAAGACAGAATATTACGATATGATTAAAGATGTGCGAGAGATGAGAAAAGAGTTATTGCAAAAGATTATTAAGGAATACGAAGGGGAAGTATGGTGTATTTCAAAACACTTATTAGCTGCTAGTTATCGCTTGATGGAGGTGGGGACAAAACAACTTGGAATGGGAAAAAAGAAAGAGGCCTATGATCTTTTTGACAAGGCATATAATCTTTATTCTCTTTTCTGGGGAATTAATTTAAAGCTTCTTAACATTGGAGATGTTAAAAAGATAGATGATAATGCGATTAATAAAGAGGACAAAGAAAAAAAGGGTTTTATGGGTAAGATGGGGGAGTTGGTTAAAAAAGCAATTGATTGTTGTATTGAGTAAGATGAGAAACAAAATAATAATATTTATTTTATTTATTTTTTTTGTTTTAGGAATAACTTATTTTTTTTATGAAAATAAATATGAAGATAAAATCTACCCTGGTGTTATCATAGGGGATATTGACATAGGAGGTAAAACATTATTAGAGGCAGAGGGAATAATTAACAAAGAGTTAGATAGATTAAATCAAACCGGGATTATTTTTAGTTATGAAAACAAAGATTTAACTATATTTCCGATAATTTCTTCTCCTGATGGGGCAGTAGTAGATATTCTAATTTCTTTTAATGTTGAAGAAGTATTGAGCAGGGCTATTCTTGTTGGTCGCAGTGGAAATATATTAAATAATATAATTGAGAAAATAAAGCCAATATTTGATAAAAAAAACTATATCACTTTAAAAACTGAAATTAATAATAAAAAAATAAGCAATTATTTAATAGAAGGTTTTTCTATTTTTGATTCCCAAAATGCTTATTATTATTTTGATGAATATAATAATCTTTTAATACAGAAAGAAAAAGATGGAAAAGCAATTAAGTATGACAATTCTTTAATTGTTTTAAAAAATAATCTAGAAAACTTTAATTTCTCAGACATATCTTTAGAAGGTAGTGATGATATTCCTCAAATATCAGCTAATGATTGCTTAGAAGCAAAAAGTGACTTGGAAGATGTTTTAAGTTTAGCGCCCATTAAATTAAAATACTTAAAAAAAGAATGGACTATTAACAAAAAAGATTTATTAGGAATGATTACAACTTCTAAAGAGGGGAGTAGTTTAATTTTCAATTTAGATGAAATTAAAATAAAAGAATATGTTAAAGAAAATATTTCATTTCAAATAGATCAAGCATCGTCTTTGCCTAAATTTGTTTTTGATAATAATGTTATTCAAAATTTTGAGCCAGGAAAAGAGGGTAGGAAACTAGACACTGATTTAACTGTAAAACTATTAGCTAATTTGATAGAAGATCCATTTAAAGAATTAGATCTTACAGTTAATGCATTGCCTTTTCCTGAAAACACCGATGAGAGCATTAGCGATTATGGAATAAAAGAAATTATAGGGAAATATTCCCTGGGGTTTGTTGGCTCAACAGTTGCTCGTACACTTAATATTAAAAATGGGTCCAATTCTCTTAATGGATTATTATTGAAACCGGGAGAAGAATTTTCGATGCTTAAAGCGTTGGGAAATATTAATGAAGAAAATGGTTACCAAAAGGAAGCAGTGATAATAGGAGATGCGATTTATTATGAGTACGGTGGTGGGCTTTGTCATATAAGCACGACTTTATTTAGAACAGTTCTTGATGCAGGGTTACCAGTAACTATGAGACAAAATCATTCATATAATATGCCGTATTATCAACCGCCAGGAACCGATGCTACTATCTATGAGCCCGCTCCTGATTTTAAGTTTATTAATGACACGGGAAATTATATATTAATACAGTCCGAAGTAGTGGATCAAGAATTATATATTGAATTATGGGGAGGCAGTGATGGAAGAATAATAGAGAGGACAGAACCTGTTATTTATAATATAGTTAAACCATTGCCAACAAAATATATTAAAACTTATACATTAAGATCTGGGGAAATAAAGTGTACATATACACCATATGATGGAGCAGATGCATATTTTGATTATATCGTTACTTATATTGATGGAACGATAAAAGAAAAGCGCTTTAGATCTCACTATATTCCAAGACAAGGAGTTTGTCTTGTTGGGATTTAATAAAATTAGATCAGAAATCTTATTCTTATTTGTTGGGTCGGTTATGTGACACATTCAGAACTTTAGACTGGGAAGAAATTAAAGAAAATACGGTACAAACTATTGACTTAAATTATATATTAGATATAATTTAAATATACACGCCTCAACCAGCCGAAAGGTCCGTTGAGGTTTTTATTAAATAAACTATGTTTATGAAAAGAATTTTACTTATAGACGGAGAAAATTTAAAAGGTAAGATTAGGGCAGTTTTTGATATCCAAAAAGAAAGTGAGTTTGTTTGGCATAATTATAATTTTTAAGGACTTTTTGAGAAAATTTTTGAAGATGTAGAGATTGATGAAATATGGTTTTATTTTGCTCGCATAAAAGTTCATCCTCAAAGTATTGAAAAGTCTAAACAATTAATAGAAGAGCAAAGACTATTGAAGACGCACTTAGAGGGGAGTGGTTTTAAGGTCATTATGGCTGGAAGCGTACGAGGGAATATTGATAAAAATGGTATTTTAATTTTTAAAGAAAAGGGAGTGGATGTAAGAATAGGAGTAGATATGGTTGCTTTGGCTTCTGATAGAAAGTTTGATTCAATAATTTTAGGTAGTTCTGATTCTGATTTACAACCTGCTATTAAGGAGGTTGTTGAGAGAGGAATCGAATGTATCTATCTTGGATTTGAAATTAAGCCCAATAAAGGAATGACCTACACAACATCAAGAGCCATTCTTATTAGAAATTCAGAAGTTATAAAATTTAGAAATAAAAACGTCTTTTAGACGTTTTAATTTTGGCTGGGTTGGTTGCGTGATGCATTCAGAACTTTAGATTGGGAAGAAACGAGTAAAAGCATTGAGAAATTAAATTTTATTTGTTAAAGTGTATTTAATGAATAACAAAGAAGAGAAAAACTTAGCTTTTGTAGACGGCCAAAATTTATATAGAGGAACAACAGAAGACGATCCCAAATGGAAAGTTGATCTTTTTAAGTTTAGAATTTATTTAAACAAAAAATACAAAATTGAAAAGGCCTATTATTTTTTAGGTTTTCTTAATGAAAAATATCAATATCTTTATGATAAAATACAAGAAGCAGGTTTTATTTTAAAATTCAGAGAACATAATTCTATGATGGAAGGAAAGAAAAAGGGAAATGTTGATACAAATATTATTTTTGATGTTATGGAAAGGATGTACGAAAAAGAAGATTTCAATAAGATAGTTATTGTTGCAGGGGATGGAGATTATAAGATATTAGTAGATTTCTTAATTAAAAAGGAGAAATTTAAAAAGATTTTATTTCCAAGTAAGGAATCAGCATCTTCTTTATATAAAAAAATGGGCTCAGAATATTTTGATTATTTGAGTAAAGAAAGCATAAAAGATAAAATAAAAAAGGCTCCTTAGGTAGTTAACCGTTCGGATCCTTTTTGACTTTGATGTTTACTTTATATCATTTTTATATAAAGCGTGTCAATATTAAATGGGTG
>JAQUXE010000018.1 GCA_028692555.1 Minisyncoccota bacterium | reverse complement strand
AAGTCTATCTAATTCAACAATCTTGCAACCAATATTCTATGCTCCTAATGTTTTAGCAACTCAAACATACTCATGTACACTTACAGCAAGAGATACCAACAACAACACTTCATCTTCAGTAACATACGTTACTGTTAATTCAACATCAGGCCCTATAGTGGGCTATCCAAGTGTTCACGCTGGACCAAACAAAACAATCACCAGTGGTCAATCAACAACACTTAATGGAACAGCAAGTCATCCAAGCGGACTATCAATGACTTATCAATGGTCATGTAGCGATGGTAGTTTATCTAATTCAACAATTCTACAACCAACATTCTATGCTCCTAATGTTTCAACAACTCAAACATACTCATGTACAATTACAGCAATGGACACTAACAATAACACTTCATCTTCAATAACATATATTACTGTTAATTCAACTTATGGTAGTGGAAATGTTCCTGTGGTTAGCGCTGGAGGAAACATTAATGTAAACAGTGGGCAATCAGTCATATTGAACGGAACAGCATATCATCCAAATAATTTATCTATGACTTACCAATGGTCATGTACTAGCGGAAGTTTATCTAATTCAACAATTCTACAACCAACATTCTATGCTCCTAGTACATCAGCAAATCAAACATATTCATGCACACTTACTGTAAGAGATACAAGTAATAATATTGTATCTTCAGTAACATACATTACCGTTGGTTCAGGATATTTTAGTGGTAGTAACGTTCCTGTAGTTAATGCTGGTGGTAATAGGACGATAAGTGGAGGTCAATCAATTACTCTTGAAGGAACAGCATATCATCCAAATAATCTATCTATGACTTATCAATGGTCATGTAATGGTGGAAGCTTGTCTTATCCAACACAATTAAGACCAACATTCTATGCTCCAAGCGTGTCAACAAATCAAACATATTCATGTACACTTACAGCAAGAGACACCAATAGCAACACTGCATCTTCAGTAACATATATTACCGTTAGTCCAAGTGGACAGATAGAGAGTGGTCAAGACTTTACAGTGTCTACTCATTTAGCAGAGAACATAACTTCAAATTCTTCTGTTCTTAAAGGAAAGATTGACAATGATTATGGAAGAAACGTTTCAGTAAGGTTTAATTGGGGATTTACTTCTCAATATTCAAATTATTCTCCTTGGCAGTACAATAAAAGAACAGGAGATATCTTCTCATTCAATCTAACAGGATTAGAGAAGGGGAAAGCTTATCATTATAGAGTGGAGGCTTCCGATGGAGCAAGAACCGTTTACGGTCAGAATGTTTCTTTTGTGACAAAAACAGATTCAGTAAGTAATTTTGTAGCTCTTGCTTCAGGAAGTAATAAAATTAATCTAACATGGAGCAATGCTTCTCAGTCATGTAATACAATGATAGTGAAGAAAACTGGTAGCTATCCTCAACATGGAGCAGATGGTACAGTGATTTATTATGGTCCAGGGAATAGCTATTTAGACACAGGTGTTACAAACAATGTTTGGTATTACTACAAGGCATGGGCAGTTGGTTGTGATCAAGGGTTAGTTTCATTTTCTGACTCTGTACAATCAAGAGCATATACAATCTCAGGAGTAACAACTCCAGTAACTCCAACAACTCCAACAACATCAACTGGAGCATCATTTTCTAGTATTAATGTAGAAGTTCTTGCTAGAAATATATCAAAAGATCAATTCTCATGGCAGAATAGTATTACTGCTTCCCCAAAAGATAAAATTGAATTTAAGATAGTGATTACTCCTACAGGAAACAAATCACTAGAAGATGTTAAATTGATTACAAGTTTATCAGATAAAATAATATCAATTGAAAATATTGTAGTTGATGGATCAACTTCATACTTTGACTTAAAAAGAGAAACTAGTTTTGGAACAATTAAGTTAGGAGATTCAAGGGTTATTACTTTTACTGGAACAATGGATAACTTTAATAATCAAATAATCAATTCAGTTGAGATTTCAGCAAAAGGAGTTGATACAGCTAGAAGAGATTTGTTTATTAATGCAACCAGCTTTCAGCAAGGAGCAGCTTTTATGGATATCTTTGGTTCAGGGATATATAGCTGGCTATTGTTAATACTAATTATATTAATGGCATTAGTAATGATGTACTTGATACTTGAAAGAAATAGAGCATTAGAGAGAAGAGAGGAAGAAGTAAAAGTTGAAAAAAGTAAGTACTTTAATATTAAGTAATAAGAACTAATTACTAGTTATGAAGGTGGACACTGTTAAAAAAGTGTTCATTTTTATTTTTGTTAGATTCTTTAAAAATCTATTAGAACATTTGCTTTTTCTAAAGATTGTATTTATAATATAATTATAATAATAAAAAAGATATTATAAATAGATGGAAGGTACCCCAAAAACTAGACACTTAATCCCTGCTATGATAGTTTAAAATTAAAAACATGAAAGGAATACCATTATTAACTCCTGAACAGAGACAGGATGTTATCAATAGAGTTAAAGAAAAAGGAGAAAAAGTATCTGATCTAGCTAAAGAATACGGGATTCACTCAAAAATAATCTACGGATACTTGAGTAGATCTGGACAGAATTCAAATGCAGTACTTGAACTAGCCAGATTAAGAAGAGAAAAAGAAGCATTGCTTAAGATTATCGGAGAGTTAGTTGCTGAGCAACGTATTTTAAAAAAACAGCGATTGCCATGAAGATTAATGAACATGCTCCTCCTAAAAACAAGAAAGAGCTAGCTTTTCAATTAGGCATTTCAAGGCAAAGCCTGTATTACAAGCCTAAACTAAGAGATAAAGATTTAAAGCTTAAAGCGGAAATAGAGAGAATAATGCTCGAACACAAAGCTTACGGGCACAGAAGAATAGCAATTACGCTCAATGTGAATAAAAAGAGAGTTTTGAGAGTAATGAAGCTATTCAATTTAAAGCCTAAGAAAAGAAGGAAATGGACGAAGCCGGGAGATATTAAACAAAAAGCAACAGATATTCCCAATCTGATTGCAGGGATGATTGTTAATAGCAAAAATGAAGCCTGGGTTTCTGACTTCACATACATACCCTATCACGGCAGATTCGTCTATTTAGCCACAATAGAAGATATATACACAAGAGAAGCTATTGGATGGGACGTTTCTTTAAGGCATAATGCCGAATTAGTAATGCAAGCGCTCCTTAATGCCTTGAAAAAAAACAAAGCTGGAGCAGTCGCTCATTCAGATCAAGGGTCAGAGTACAAAAGCAAAGCATATGCTAATTTGCTTGAAAGCTTTAACATCAAGCAATCAATGTTTCTTAAAGGCAGTCCATGGCAAAATGGGTATCAGGAATCATTTTATTCAAATTTCAAGCTAGAATTTGATAATCCAGGGCAGTATGATACATTAGGAGAACTTGTTGAGGCTATCGCTCATCAAATATATTATTACAATAACGAAAGAATACATACTGCTTTAAAATGTCCGCCTACAATTTTCAGGAAAAGGATTGAACAGAGAATAGCAAAGGTCGAGTTAAATACACTTAAATCAAAACAAATCAGAAAAGGACTGTGTGTTTAAAAAATGGGTACCTTCCATATTGTAATGGATCAAGCTGGACAGTTCTTTAACTTTTTTAAATAATTAATTCTTTTTTAGAAAATAGACACTTGCGCTAGTGTCTATTTCTTATAATTATAGATTAATATTCTATTATATTAATTTCTTAACTTTAATTGCTTTTTTAATAAATTCGCCGTATTTTTCTTTATCTAATTCAGTTATTAATTTATATTCTTCAATCTCTGCTCCAAGAGATATTTTATTTTCCGATTTATACTTCCTAACTTCATTAATTGCTTCAATTGCTTTATCAAAGCCTAACATATCTAATTTAGAATCAATTTCTTTTGCCCTTGGCCAAGTAGATATGTGAATACTTTTTTCTTCGTCAAATAATTCTTCAGTGACGAAAGGAATAATTGGAGCAAACATTTTTAAAATGTCTTTAAAAACAATCTTTAGGGTATGGACTGCTCCTGCTTTTGATAATTCATTATCTCCATATAACCTATACTTAACAAACTCAACATAATAATCAGCAAATTTACTCATAAAGAAATCTTCTATTTCACTTTTTGCTTTTGCATATTGATATTCATCAAAATGCTTTGTTGTTTTTTCAATCGTATTATTCAATTCACTTAGTATCCAGTAGTCAGCATAGTCTAGCTCATAATCAATTGTTTCTACTTCATTAAGCGATATGAAACGAGAAACATTCCATAGCTTATTTGCTATTTGTTTACCTTTTTTAATTTCTTTAGGATTAAATCTTAAGTTTTGTCCTAATGAAGCACCAGTTGCCCAGTATCTGATAGCATCAGCGCCATATTCTTCAACAAGCCTATCTGATGGAGTATAGTTTCCCAATCGTTTACTTATCTTTTTGCCTTGCTCGTCTAGCCCATGGCCTGATATCATTACATTTTTAAAAGGAACATCATTGAAGTGATAGAAACTTTTAACAATAGAATAGAAGTCCCATGTTCTAATAATCTCATGAGCATTGGGTCTCAAATCAACTGGGAAGAGTTTGTCATCATTAATCATTTCCTTTAATAAAAATGGAGTACAAGATGACGTTGCCCATGTATCCATAACATCTGTCTCAGGAATAAATTTAGTACATCCACAATTAGGGCACTTGTCTAATGGGGGATTTTGCTCTGTTGGAATGACTGGAAGATCTTTTTCCTCAGGAAGAATTACTTTTTCACAATTAGAACAATACCAAAAAGGAAAGGGAACTCCGTAATATCTTTGTCTTGAAACACACCAGTCCCATTTTAGTGATTTAACCCAAAGCTCATAATTTGAAAACATGTGTTCAGGGAACCAGTTAATTTTCTTTCCCATTTCTAGCCACCTTTCTTTATTATCAGCTATTTTAATAAACCACTGTTTACTTAGTATTAATTCAATAGGAGTATCACATCTTTCGTGAACATTAACGCTGTGAGTAATATCTTCTTGCCTTACCAAGTAATCTTTTTCTTTTAAGTCGTTAATTATTTCTTCTCTTGCTTTTTCAATTTTAAGTCCACAATATTTTCCTCCCATTTCATTTATCCTTCCATCAGGATTTAATATGTTTCTTGTTTCTAAGTTATCCATCCTCCATTTTTCTAGATCCTCTTGATCTCCCCAAGTACAAACCATCATTAGTCCGGTTCCTTTTTCCATATTGACTTCTTTGCTTGTTTTGAAGTTAACCTCATAATCAAACAACGGAACGATTGCTTTCTTTCCAACTAATTCCTTGTATCTTTCATCTTCGGGATTGAAATAAAGGGCAACACAAGCACCAAGTAATTCTGGACGAGTAGTAGCAATTAAAACACTTTCACCAGAAGCAAGAGGAAAGTTAATATAGTTCATTTTAGAATTACTTTCTTTGTCTTCCATATCGGACTGAGATATTGCTGTTTGACAATTAGGACACCATAGAATTGGTAGCTCTTGCCTATATAATAAATCTTTTTTGTATAAATCAATCAAGGACCGTTGAGACACCTTTGTTGGTAGTGGGGAAATAGTACTATATGTTTTTGACCAATCAACCGATATTCCTAAACTATTCCAAAGACTCTTATATGTTTCAATTCCTTTTTCAGTTTCTTTTAAACATAAATCAATAAACTCTTTTTTAGTAGTTTTATTTTTATCAATTTTGTATTTCTTTTCTACAAATCTTTCTGTTGGTAAGCCGTTGTCGTCAAAACCCATGGGATAAAAAACCTTGTATCCTTGCATTCTTTTGTATCGGACAATAAATTCGGCTTGAGCGTATGACATAATGTGTCCAGCGTGAAGATGGTCAGCTGAAACATAGGGAG
>JAQUXE010000005.1 GCA_028692555.1 Minisyncoccota bacterium | reverse complement strand
TGGCGGAGAGGGAGGGATTCGAACCCTCGAGCCGTTTTCACAGCTAACACCTTAGCAGGGTGCCCCATTCGACCGCTCTGGCACCTCTCCATTAATGAGGTCATTCTATACAAAATAGCTCTAAAGGTCAACTATTTCTCTAGCAACGGTTATTCCCCAGACGGTACTCGCTCCTGATTCTTTCAGTTTCTTAGAGATCTCTTCCATTATTAATCCAGTTGTATAAACATCGTCTACGAGGAGGATTTTCTTGTTTTTAATGTTGGCAATGATTTTAAAACCTCTCTTTTGTTTTGTAACGCAATCTATTAGGGGCATCTTGGTTGCTTCAGATAATATTTTTGCAATCTCTTTTGAATGATTGAATCCTCTAGCTCGCGTTTCTTTATTTGATAATGGAACTGGAGTAAGAACAAATTCATTTGTAATTTTACAATTAATAGTTTGAAGATGTTTGATTATTAGATAGGCTAGGGGAATAGATAGTTCTTTAATATATGAATGTTTGAATTTATGGATAGTTTTTTGAACAATTTTATTCTTAAAAGATGTTGCAGAGAAAATAATGTCTAAGCTTCTATTTCTACAATTATCGCACTTATTTGTCTTCTCTAGTTTTTCACAAAGACAATATTGAAAATGATTTACATCGATTAAGGAAAGGCAGTCCTCGCACAAGAAAGTTCCTTCTTTATTACAGTTTATACATTGTTTTGGAAAAAGTAAGTCAATAATTCTTTTCATTTTTAAATATAATAAAATATTTTGAGGAGATAATCAATGAGAACCCCTTGCAAAGTTCTTTTACATTAGGTAAAATATAGTTAATAATTTATTCAAATAAAAACATGAGTTTTTTTAGTAAAAAGAAAAAGTCTGGAATTGGCATCGACATTGGATCAAAAGTCATAAAGGTTGTTGAGTTATCTAAAAGAAAAAATGAAATCATTCTTAGTAACTACGGAGAGGTTAATTTAGATTTTGCATGTAGCAATCTTTTTAGATCATTTGAGAACAAGAACTTAAATCCTCAGGTAGATAATATTTCACTTGCCATAAAAGAGCTTATTAAAGAAACTGGAATTCACAAGAAATCAGTTATTTTTTCTTTGCCTGATTTTTCAACATTTTTCTCCACTTTCCAAATGCCACCGATGACAAAAAAAGAAATAGATAGCGCAGTTTACTTTGAGGCGAGAAAATACATTCCTTTACCATTAGATGAAATATTCTTAGATTGGCAATCAGTAGATAATAAAATATCTGAAAAAGAAGTTAATAGAATACTAGTAATGGCAATTTCCAAGAGAATAATAGAAGATTATAAGAAAATAGCTATTGATTCAGGGCTGGAACTTATTGCAGTAGAGCCAGAGGCCGTTTCATTAAAAAGGGCTATTCATGATGGTTTTGAGGGTGCCCGATGCTTGGTAGAGATAGGATTTCAGAGCACTAATATTAGCATAGTAGATAATAATCAAATGAAGATGAGCTTTAGTTTTGATATTTCTGGAAAAGACATAACAAATTCAATCGCAGGAAAATTGAATATTGGTTATGAGGATGCAGAAGAGATGAAAAGAAAGCACGGCTTAGGCGAAGGGGGAGACCCTTCTTTAAGAGATTCTATTTCTTCTATTATCTCTGAAATAGCAAGGAATGTAAGAAACATAATTAACGATTTTGAAAAAAAGGAAAATATTCTAATTGAAAACATTCTCTTGTTTGGGGGAACTTCTTTAATGTCAGGCATACTAGATTATTTTGATGAGGCAATAAACTTTAGAAGAGAGAATAGAATCCAGATAGAAATGGGAAAACCGTTTGATAAAATAGTTTATCCAAGAGAAATAGAAGAAAATATGAAAGAGATTAATGCAAATTATTCTATTGCTTTAGGTGAAGCACTTAAATTTTTTGAATAAAAATGGAAACAGGAGGAACCATCAATAGTCAATTTAAGAAAGAAAAAATAAAGATTACAAAAAAAGATCGTTTATTTTTTATTGCTTTATCAATTATATTAATTGTTTCTTTTATTTTATATCTTATTATAAGCTATGTGCTGTTGCCTCAAAAAGAAAAAGAAGTGCTGGCATTAGAGAGTTATACAGAGGAAATAAAAAAATCTGCTATTGAAGAGAAGAAAGCAGAAGTTTCTTTGGCGCAAAACTATATTAATGATTTTAATTTAATTTGGAAAAATAGCTATAAATCTTCAGAAGTTTTTAAGTTTTTTGAGTCTTGGGCTCATCCACAGATTATCTATTCTAATTTTAAATTGACTCCCGATGAAAGCAAGTTCACAATTGCAGGTAAAACTTCTAGCAATAGGAACTTAATGGAGCAAATCACAATAATGAAACAGCAAAAAGATATAACAACATATAATCTTTATGGTGTTAAGATAAGTGCAGCTGGAGAAGTGACATTCAATATGGATATATATTTTACTAAAAGCTTAATTCAAAGATGAAAAAAATAGACAAAAAGTTAATAATTTATATTCTCCTGGCACTAGCTTCTTTGTGTGTTGTTTTGCTCTTAGTTAAGCCTGCTTATGAAGAATTAAAACAAAAAGAAATAAAAATTAACAATCTTAAAAGTTATAATAATTTAATTTCTTCAAGTAGTTCAAAAATAGATAGTTATTTTAATAAATTAGAAGAAGGACAGTGGAGTAAAAAGAAGATTGTTATAGAGAATAACTTTAACAGTACCCCCTTTTATGAGGCAATGATTTATGTTTTCTTGAGAAGTCTAGCGTTTGATAATGGATTAATAATTTCTAACATAAATAGTTCTGCTCCAGCAGAAATAAGTAAATCAAGAGAAAGCTATGCAAGCCTAGTAAAAGGGCCGTTGAAAAAGACAACCTTTGACATTACTTTTGAAGGAGGGTACGCTTCTCTTAAGAGCTTTATTCGTTCAATTGAAAACAATGCAAGAATAGGAGCAATTAAAAGTATTTCTATCCATCCTTCATCGTCACAAGAAGCAGAAAATAATTTATTAAATTTTAATGTATCAATAGATTTTTATTCATATTAAAATGTTAAATTTTGAAAAAGAAAAACAAATAGACGTTAAGTCATTGATTCGTAAGTTTAAACCGTTAATAATATTTACGATACTATTTATTATTTTTTGGCTTATCTTCACCAATTTCTATCTTAATAAGGATATGAGTAATTCTAATTATGGCTTTAGCAGTGGCCAAAGCGACCATGATTTTGAAGAGTTAATTAATACGATAAATTCAGATAGTTTTAATAATTTAGTTTTTACTCCTAACTCTAGAATCTTTGATGAAGTTAAAATAGAAGAGATAGACGTTTTTGTCTTTAATAATAATCCTAATCCTTTTGGAAATTAAAACAATGAAAATAATTGAAAAATTTATAGAAAAAAATAATATAAGTGGAGATAACGCAGAAAAGTTGATAGGAGCCTTTAATTTATATCACGGAAGCGGAGAGTCTTTCTTGATTGAAAAAAAACTAATTGATGAAAGCGGAATGTTGTCTCTTAAAGAAGAGATATACAAAATGCCTTATTTTGATAAAATAGACTTACTTCAGGTTGGGGGAGACGTTCTTTCTCTGATCCCTGAAGAATCTGCTAAGTTTTATAAGATTATTCCTCTTGGGTTGAATGATGGTGTTTTGGATGTTGGAATGGTTGATCCTGGCAACATTAAATCACGAGAAATTCTAAATTTCTTAACTAAGCAGAATAAGATAGATTATAATGCCTATATAATAAGTGAAAAATCTTTTGAAAGCATAGTTAAGCAATATAGGAGTATTGAGGAAGAAGTTGGAGAGGCTCTTAGTACTCTAGAAAAAGAACTAGGAGGGGAAGACGGAATTGATTTTTCTTCTGCCGAGAAAGGAAATCAAAAAGAGAAATTATCAGAAGATGCTCCTATTATTAAAATGGTGGCCGTTATTCTTAGACATGCAGTTGATGGTTCTGCTTCAGATATTCACATTGAACCAGAAGATAAGCAATTAAGAGTTAGGTTTAGAATGGATGGTAAACTTTTTTCTTCATTATTCTTACCAATACATACGCATGCTTCGATTATTGCTAGAATTAAGATTATCTCTAATTTAAGAATTGATGAAACAAGAGTTCCTCAAGACGGAAGATTTTCAGCTAAAATAGATAATAAGTCAATCGATTTCAGAGTTTCAACTTTTCCAACAAAGCTAGGAGAAAAAGTTGTGATCAGGGTCCTTGATCCATATGAGAATCTTAAGACTTATGAAGAGGTGGGATTATTATATAATAATCTTGAGATTATTAGAGAAGCTATCAAGAAACCTTTTGGTTTAATATTGGCAACTGGACCTACTGGTTCAGGAAAAACAACAACCTTGTATTCAATATTAAGAGAGCTTAATAGTCCTGATGTTAATATAGTTACACTAGAAGATCCTATAGAGTATTTTATAAAAGGAGTTAATCAGTCTCAAGTAAGACCAGAGATAGGTTATGATTTTGGTCAAGGTCTTAGATCTATTGTTAGGCAAGACCCTGATATTATTATGGTTGGTGAGATAAGAGATGAGGAGTCTGCATCTCTTGTTACGCATGCCGCGCTAACAGGACATATAGTTTTATCAACTTTGCACACGAATAATGCTATAAGTACAATTTCGAGGTTGGTAGACATGAAAATTAAACCCTTTCTTATTCCTCCAACAGTTAATATCATAATCGCTCAAAGATTAGCATATAAGTTATGTCCACATTGCAGAGAAAAGATTAGACCAACTAAAGAAGTAGAAAAGATGATTATAGGGCACATGGATGATTTGTCGGAACATGTTAAGAAATCATTTGCCTTACCTAAAGAGATATTTGTTTACCGACCTAAGGGATGCCCTAAATGTAATATGAAGGGAGAGAAGGGAAGAGTGGGAATTTTTGAGATTTTGAAAATGACTAGTGAGTTGGAGAAAGTAATAGTGAAGGATTCTTCTATTGTTGAGATTGGAAAAGAAGCAAGAAGACAGGGAATGATAACAATGAGACAGGATGCAATAATTAAAGCCCTAGACGGAACTATATCAATAGACGAAGTGTTTAGAACCACAGAAGAACAAAAAAATTATCAAAATGATGACTAACGACTCATACTTAAAGAAATTATTAGATCTAGCAATTAAGAATAATGCTTCAGACATTCATTTTTCTGATGGATATTATCCTGTTTTTAGGATTAATAGAAGTCTAATCTTTTTGAACAAAGAAAACTTATTAAATGCAGAAGAGTGTAAGAAGCTAGCATATTCTTTAATGAATGAAAATCAAATAGAGATCTTCTTGAATGAAAAGGAAGTTGATTTTTCTTACAATTTTGAAGGGAGGGCTAGATTCAGAGTTAATATCTTTTTTAAGATGGGAACCATTAGTTCATCTTTGAGATTGATACCCCAAAGAATTAAAACAATAAGTGAGCTTAATTTGCCATCAGGAATTAAAAGTTTTCTGAATTATAATCAAGGTCTTATCTTAGTTGTGGGACCATCAAGTCACGGTAAGAGTTCAACGTTAGCAGCGATCATAGAAGAAATCAATCAAACAAAAGCATCGCACATTATAACAATAGAAGATCCAGTAGAGTATATTTTCTCAAAAGGAAAATCAATAGTTAGCCAAAGAGAGCTTGGCACTGATACAAAATCTTTTGCAGGAGCATTGAGGGCTTCTCTTCGTGAAGATCCTGATGTTATAATGGTAGGGGAGATGAGGGATTCAGAAACGATGGCAGCGGCTATTACTGCTGCTGAAACAGGACACCTTGTTTTTGCTACACTTCACACTAATTCTGCGGCTCAAACAATACACAGAATAGTGGATAGCTTTGATAGTATTCAGCAGTCACAGATAAGGTCTCAGCTTTCTGGTTCTTTAGTGGGAATAATTTCACAAAGATTAATTCCTGGTAGTAATAATCTTTTTCCAGCATGCGAGATATTGTTTAATAATTCAGCAATTGCTAATATTATAAGAGAAAATAAGATATACGAAATTCCTTTGGTGATAGACACTTCTATGGAAAGTGGAATGATCTCTTTAAACAGATCATTGTCAACTCTATTGAAAAATGGTAAAATTTCAATTGAAAGTGCGCTTAAATATTCCAACAACCCGAGAGAACTTAAGAAGATAATATAATTAAATGAAATATTTCTATCAAGCAAAAGACATAAGCGGAAAGAAAGTAAAAGGATTCGTGGAGGCTAGATCCAGAGATGCTGTTTTAGAGTTTTTAAACGGCGAAAAACTTTTTCCAATAGAAGTTAAAGAGTCAGGTGGATCTAGTAGTCTAGAAGGGAAAGATATAATGAAGCAAAAAATTACTCTTTTTGAGAATGTTTCAATGAAAGATGTTGCAATATTCTCTAGACAGTTTGCTATTATGCTCGAATCTAATGTTCCTCCTGCTGAAGCGCTTGAAGCGCTAAGTGAGCAAACTGCAAAAGCTTCTTTTGCTGAAAAGATATACAAGATATCAAAAGATATTAGAGAAGGTTCCAGTCTTTCTAATGCCCTAAGCAAGTACCCCAAGATATTTTCACCATTTTATATAAACATAGTTTTATCCGGAGAAATCTCTGGTAGCGTGCCCACTATACTAGAAAAAGTTGCTAGCCACTTAGAGAATGAGCATGAAATAAAATCAAAAGTTTCTGGAGCTATGATATATCCTGGAGTTATTATGACGGTTTTTGTTCTTATCTTTGCTGTTATAATGATATTCATTGTTCCTGGGCTAGTTGAGGTTCTTCTGAGTGCAGGAAAGGAATTGCCTTTACTTACAAGAGTAATTATCGCTTTGTCAGACTTTTTTGTTCACTACTGGTATATACTTTTATTGATTGTTTTTGGAATAGTTACTTTTTTTGTAAGATTTCCAAAAACAACGGTTGGAAAAGAAATCTTTGACAGGATTCTTTTAAAGATACCAGTATTAGGAAGCTTTTTTAAGAACTTGTATCTTTCTAGATTTGCAGAGAATTTTTCAACTCTTGTAGCAGCGGGAATAACAGTTAATGAAGCGCTGGAAATGGTCGCTAAACTTATAGGTAATAATGTTTACAGGGATGCGATATTAGAGGCACAAGAGAAAGTTGTAAAAGGAGAAACGATTAGTTCTGCTTTAGCAAATAGGCCTGATATTATGTCGCCCTTATTTATTCAAATGATTAGTGTTGGTGAAAGGACTGGAAAGATTGACTCTTCGCTTCAAAATGTGGTAAAATTTTACAAAAGAGAAACGGATGCTTTTATTAATTCATTATCCAGCATCATTGAGCCGTTGCTGATTATAGGACTTGCTCTTATGGTGGGAGTATTGGTTGCAGCAGTTCTTCTACCGATGTATGAAGTAAGTACAAGTATTCAATAAGACAATAAATAATAAATAATAAGAAAAATGATAAAAAATAAACAAAAAGGTTTCACATTAATTGAGTTGTTAGTCGTTATCGCCATCATCGGTATACTTTCTGGAACAGTTATAGTTTCAATGAGTGGAACACAGGAAACTGCAAAAGACTCAAGAATTAAATCAACTTTAGGACAAATAAGAACAGCAGCAGAGGTTGCTAAGTTTGCCGATCCTGATGTTAAATATCCAACTGATATGTGGACTACTGATCAGGCCATCATAACTTTGTTAGCAGATTTGAAAAGTAATGGAAAAAATACTGTTGATCCAGTGAAGATCGTAAATGTAGAAAGAACAGCATGGTGCGTAAGTCAATCTCTGAATATTACTACTGGTGGCGCTACGCATTGCGTTGATAGCACTGGATATAATAAATATGGAAGTTGTATTATCGCAGAGGGTGGTACTCAAGGAACATGTGCCGCTTTATAAGAAAATTCATAATAAATAATTAATTAATAAGTGATAATAATAAATATGATAAAAAATAAACAAAAAGGTTTTACATTAATCGAGTTGCTAGTTGTTATCGCCATCATTGGTATACTTTCTGGAACAGTTGTAGTTTCAATGAGTGGTGCACAAGACTCAGCAAAAAATAGTAGAATTAAAGCAGGAATGGACCAAATGAGGTCTTGGGCAGAAGTTCACAGATTGTTAACTGGTTCTTATGTTGGTTTTAAGACTACTACAGACGGTAAATTAATAGATGATGATATAACTTCTCAAGGGAAGACATTAACAGTTGAAGCTACTGCAGCAGAATATTGCATGAGTGTACAATTATATGACTCAACGACGCATTATTGTATGGACAGTAAGGGAGTGGTAAAAACAACTTCAGCGACAGCTTGTGTGGCTGCAACTGGATGTCCTTAATCGATTATAGAATAATATAAGTGAAGATCGTAAACGTAGGAAGAACAGCATGGTGCGTAAGTCAATCTCTGAATATTACTACTGGTGGCGCTACGCATTGCGTTGATAGCACTGGATATAATAAATATGGAATTTGTATTATCGCAGAGGGTGGTACTCAAGGAACATGTGCCGCTTTATAAGAAAATTCATAATAAATAATTAATTAATAAGTGATAATAATAAATATGATAAAAAATAAACAAAAAGGTTTTACATTAATCGAGTTGCTAGTTGTTATCGCCATCATTGGTATACTTTCTGGAACAGTTGTAGTTTCAATGAGTGGTGCACAAGACTCAGCAAAAAATAGTAGAATTAAAGCAGGAATGGACCAAATGAGGTCTTGGGCAGAAGTTCACAGATTGTTAACTGGTTCTTATGTTGGTTTTAAGACTACTACAGACGGTAAATTAATAGATGATGATATAACTTCTCAAGGGAAGACATTAACAGTTGAAGCTACTGCAGCAGAATATTGCATGAGTGTACAATTATATGACTCAACGACGCATTATTGTATGGACAGTAAGGGAGTGGTAAAAACAACTTCAGCGACAGCTTGTGTGGCTGCAACTGGATGTCCTTAATCGATTATAGAATAATATAATGGAAAAAGAAAATATTAAAAAATTAATATTAGTTATACTTGGTTCATTGATTGTTTTAAGTTTAGTCTTTTGGATTATAAACAACAAAGAAGATAAAATAAAAGAGCCTGATTTCTCTGCAGAATATCAATCAACACAAAGGAACATGTATCAATTACAAAGACATGCTAATTCTTTTAAGGAGGAGAATGGATCATATAATATAACTAATAATAATATTTCTGTAGATTTTTGTAGTCTTGATAAGAACATATTCACTGGAGTGGGAAACGGACATGTTTTATGTAGTAATATAGTGAATATTAGCTCAGAAGGACTTCGAATCAAAATTAACAATGAAGAAGGGGACAGTTCTAAGTATTGCATTCAAAAGAAGATAGATGCTGGGCAAAATATTATTTGTATGGATTATAGTGGATATGTTGGAATTAGCTCTGGATGTGATGCTAGCTATACATGTGGCAAGTTCTAAATCATAATTAATGTTGGGTCTATTTGTATTTTTATTTGGTTTAATTATTGGTAGCTTTTTAAATTGCGTTATTTGGAGAACGTACAAAGAGGAAAGTTTCTTAGGGGGTAAATCTTATTGCCCTCACTGTAAGCACGATCTAAATTATTTAGATCTTTTTCCTTTATTTAGCTTCTTGCTTCTAAAAGGGAAATGTAGATATTGTTCGAAGAAAATATCTATTCAGTATCCGCTTGTTGAGCTTTCTACAGCAATATTATTCTCAATAACATACTTATATTTTGGCATTAGCTTAGATTTAATGTTCTGGTTAATAATAGCTTCATTATCTGTTTTGATTTTTGTTTATGATTTAAAGTATTACATCATACCAGATAGATTTATATTCTCTGCTATTCTTATCTCAATAATTTATCTAGGACTTTCTTTCTTTAAAGGGAATCTTAGCCTAGATTTCATTGCTCTTTCTTTCCTTTCTGCGCTTGGGGCCAGCTTATTCCTCTTCTTAATATGGTTTTTCTCTAAAGGTCTAGCTATGGGATTTGGAGACGTTAAACTCGCTTTTTTAATTGGATTAATTCTTGGATGGCCTTTTGTTGTAATAGGTGTCTTTCTTGGATTTCTTTTTGGTGCTATGATAGGAACAATAATAGTTATTGTGAAGGGTAGCAGAATGAATGCAGAAGTTCCTTTCGCGCCATTTCTTTTGTCTGGAATGTTTGTAACTATTTTCTTGGGAGAGAGTATTTTAAATTGGTATCTATCTTTAATATGAAGAAAAAAGGTTTTACTTTAATTGAACTGTTAGTTGTTATCGCCATCATTGGTATACTTTCTGGAACAGTTATGGTTTCAATGAGTGGCACATCAGAAGCTGCAAAAGATTCAAGAATTAAATCATCGATGGGTCAGTTGAGATCAATTACAGAAACTTACAAATTCACTACTGGATCAGGGGAATACGACTCTTCAATGTTTACCTCGGGAACAGGGAAAACTTTAATTGATGATATAGCGGTCAATGGAGGATCTTTTATAGAAAGCACGCCCGTTGTTAATGAAATCTCTTGGTGTCTTGCAGTGCAATTGAATAATGGAAATTGGTGTATTGACTATACCGGATATTCGGTTAATAATAAGAAGTGTAGCACATCACCTTATAGATGTTCGGTTAATATATAACAATATGAATAGTCTAAAAGGTTTTACTCTGATCGAGCTACTTATAATGATAGCAATGATATCAATAATAACGGCAACTTTATTTGTTGATCATAGCGCAAATACTAGTTACTTCTCTTTAGAGAGATCTGTTCAGGGGATAGGGCAAGACTTCAGGAAAGCTCAAAGTATGTCCCTGTCTGGGATTAGAGATTATCCTGATATAAATGGTTATGGTTTGTACTTTAATTCTGGGATAAATATAAATAACGCATATACTATTTATGCAAATACAAACGATGATCCTTTTTACAATGCTGGCGATCGTGTTGTTGAAATTATTCAATTACCAGAAAATGTCGTGATAGAAGAAATTAAAATTAATACCGCAACAGTAAATTTCATTAGTGCATCTTTCTTTCCTCCAGGGCCAATTACCTTTATAGATAATAATAGTTCTGGTTTTGATGCCACCATAATATTAAAGCTTACTGACAAAGAGAACGTTAGAAAAGCGATAAGAATAAATAATTCAGGAGCCTTCGAAATATATAATCCATGAAAAACATTAAAAGCAAAAAAGGTTTTGGCTTAATAGAGATGATCGTTGGTGTTGCAATCGTGAGCATCGGCATTGTTGGTACTTTTTCTATGATTTCTAGATTTTCTTACCAATCTCAAGTAATAAGAGATAGCTTTATTGCTTCTAATTTGGCTCAAGAGGGAATTGAAATAGTTAAGAATATTAGAGATACTAATGCCCTTGAAGACGCGAATTGGAATGATGGACTTACTCATTGTCAGAGTGGTTGCGAAATGGATTATACAAATGATAGCCTATTATCTTGGTCTGGAGATGGGCGCTATCTTTATTTAAATAATAATGGAGGATATACTTACAATTCGGCTGGAGCTATAGAAACATATTATAAAAGAAGAATTACAATTACGGAAGTAGAGCCAAATAAATCAATGGAAATAATAGTTAGTGTTTACTGGGAAAGCAGTCAGACAACATTAGTATCTAAGATATATAATTGGTGGCAATGAAATCAAATAAAACAACGAAAAGGAATAAAGGATTTACATTGGTGGAAACACTTGTTTCTATTGCTTTGTTTGGAATGATATCACTTATTTTGGTTGATATTCTTACAGCATCTATCAAGGTGCAAAGTAGAATTATCTATAGCCAAGAGCTTCTTGAGCAGTCAAGTTATGTTTTAGAATACATGGGATCAAAACTTAGAATGGCTCGAACGAGTGAGGGCGGTGACTGTCTTAGTGAAAATACAACATATAACTCAACTCGTGGAGGTAGCGGGTTGATGTTTGTTTCTCATGATCCAGCTACGGACACTTATTTATGTAGAGAGTTTTATTTAGATACAGATGGCTTAATTAAAGAGAGAGTTTCTTCCAATGAATCAGGCAATTTTGGTTCTTCATCTATAATTGCTTCACCATCTTTCAAAATTGATAATTTAAAATATGAAATATACAATGATGAGCCTAGCAAGCAACCAAGGGTTACGTTAATTTTAAAAATGCATAAAGAAGAGCATGGAGGGGAAACTTCAAAGATAACAGTTCAAACAACGGTTTCAAGAAGAGACTTTGCTCCAGAATAAATTTAACATATGAAAGACAAACAAAAAGGTTACGCTTTATATCTTATGATAACAATGATGGCAGTTCTTTTAGCTGTTGTTTTAGGCTTATCAACAATAATTATTGGAGGAGTAAATTTAGCGATTCTTTCAGGAGATTCATTTAAGGCTTTTTATGCTGCAGATAGTGGGATAGAAGAATCGCTATACAGGATTTATATTGATAAAATCGATAGCGAGATCACATTTTCAGGTGGATTTAGTTTTAGTCCTTCAGAATATGGGGCAACATACGATGTTACTATTAGTTATAATGGAGAAAGTCCTCAAGAAATAACCTCTACTGGAAAATATAATGAAGCAAGAAAAAAGATAGAAGCTTCTTTCAATGAATAAAAAAGTTAAAAAAAGAATTGAAAAACTAAGAGATTTGATTAATCATCATCGCTATCTTTACCATGTTCAAGATAAAGAAGAAATATCTCCTGAAGCGCTAGACTCTCTTAAAAAAGAGCTTTTTGACTTAGAGCAAAATTATCCTCAATTTATTACCTCTGATTCTCCGACTCAAAGAATAGGTGGTAAACCATTAGATTTTTTTGAAAAAGTAAAAAGAGATAATATAATGTACTCTTTCAATGACGCTTTTTCAAGAGAAGACATGGATAATTGGGAGAAGAGGAATAAGAAGTTAATATCTGCTAATTTTGAATATTATTGTGAGCCTAAATTGGACGGCTTAGCAATTGAACTTGTTTATAAAGATGGTATTTTAGTTCTTGGATCAACGCGAGGAGACGGTCTTGTTGGAGAAAATGTTACTCAGAATATTAAAACAATAGAATCAATTCCATTAAAATTAAAAGGTAATTATCCTAATAAATTAATTGTTAGGGGAGAGGCGATAATTAATAAAAAAGAATTTAAAAGAATAAATAAAGATAGAGAAGTTCCATATGCTAATACAAGGAATTTAGCTGCTGGCTCAATTAGACAACTTGATTCTAGTATTACATTAGGAAGAAAATTAGATGCCGATATTTATAGCATAGTTACTGACTTGGGGCAAAAGACGCACCAAGAAGAACATAGTTTATTAGAAAGTTTTGGTTTTAAGACAAACAATAGATATAACAAGCTATGTAAAAATATGAATGAAGTTTTTGAATTTTATTCCTATTGGCAGAAACATAGAGAAAATCTTCCTTATGAAATAGATGGTCTTGTTGTTGCGATTAATGATAATAATATTTTTAAACAACTAGGCATTGTCGGCAAGGCACCACGAGGAGCTATTGCTTTAAAGTTTCCACTAAAGGAAGCAACAACAATAGTTGAGGATATTAAAATACAAGTTGGAAGAACGGGAGCAATGACACCTGTTGCAATACTAAAACCAGTAAACATTAATGGTGCTATTATCACTAGGGCAACGCTTCATAATGAGAAAGAAATTGAAAGATTGGGCCTTAAGATAGGAGATACGGTTGTTGTTGGCAGGGCAGGAGATGTTATTCCAGAGGTAAGTAAAGTTTTTCCAGAATTAAGAACGGGAAAAGAAAAAGCATTCAAGATGATTAATAGTTGCCCATCTTGTGGAAGTGAGTTAGTTAAGAAAGAAGAAGAGGTTGTTTGGAGATGCCCCAATGTAAAATGTTTTAAGAGGAAAATTGGCTGGTTTAAACACTTTGTTTCAAGGAGTGCTTTTAATATGGAAGGCATTGGTCCAAAAGTTTTAGAAAAGTTTATTGAAGAGGGCCTTGTTTCAATTCCTTCTAATCTATTTGATTTAAAAGAAGGGGACATTTTGCCATTAGAAAGATTTGCTGAAAAGTCAGCACAGAATATTATAGAAAGCATACAAAAAAGAAAAGAAGTTCCTTTTTCTAGATTTATTTATTCTCTAGGCATTAGGAATGTTGGACAAAAAACATCTAAGGATTTAGCAAAAAGGTTCAAATCAATTGAAGATATTAAAGATGCTACCAAAGAAGAATTAGAGAGTTTGAGCGATATCGGTCCAATTGTTTCTGAATCAATTATTGATTGGTTCTCCGATAAAGATAATCAATTATTCTTAAGAGAATTGGAAAGAAAGGGAGTAGTATACTTTTTAGAGAAACAAAAAAGTAGTATATTATCAGGTAAAAAGTTTGTAATTACAGGAACGATGAAGAATTTAAGCAGAGAGCTAGCTAAAGAAAAAATAATATCATTGGGGGGAGAAGTTTCTAGCGCTGTTTCGAAGAATATAGACTATTTGGTATCAGGGGAGAACCCAGGAAGTAAATATCAAAAAGCAAAAGATATCGGATTGATAATAATAAACGAAGAAGAATTTTTAGAAATGATCAAATGAATATTTTAGGACATATTAAGAAGTTAGACTTTCTTTTAATGTTTTCTGCTGTTGGACTATCATTAATAGGATTGATTGCTATATATAGTGCCTGTATTTCTTCTGGGGATTTTTCTGATGCATGGAGGCAGGTTATTTTTGTTTTGCTTAGTGTTTTAACGATGGTTGTTGTTAGTTTTTCTGATAATAGGAATATTAGAGAAAATTCAGCAATAATTCTTACGCTTTACTTTTTTTCTGTCGTTCTCTTAATTGGAATATTCTTTTTTGCTCCTGAGATAAGGGGAATTAGGTCTTGGTATATGATTGGTCCAATCAGCTTTAGTCCAATTGAATTAACAAAGATAGCTTTAATTATTTTGCTAGCAAAATATTTTAGTAGGAGGCATGTGGAAATGTATAAAGTGAAACACATCTTTCTTTCTGGGGCATATATTCTTCTTCCTGCTGTTTTGATTTTCTTCCAACCAGAGTTCGGTTCCGTAATGGTTTTAGGAGCAATTTGGATTGGTGTTTTAATCGTTTCTGGAATTAAAGTGAAGAATTTCATATTATTATGCTTGTTGGGAATCATTTCTTTTGTATTAATGTGGTCTTTTTTACTTCAAGATTATCAAAAAACAAGAATAATTAGCTATGTTAATCCGCAAGAGGATCCTTTAGGTGCTGGATGGAATAGAAATCAAGCATTGATCGCAATTGGATCGGGGGGAATTGTTGGAAAGGGGATAGGTAATGGATCGCAAGTTCAAAATGGTTTTCTTCCTGAACCCAAAGCTGACTTTATTTTTTCTGTAATAGCTGAAGAGATGGGTCTAGTCGGTATTGCTACGATATTATCTCTTTTTACAATCTTATTCTGGAGAATTTTAAGAGCTGCCCTTAATGCAAGATCAAATTTTACTAGATTGTTTGCAACAGGGCTTTCCATTGGAATATTCTTTCAGATGGCTATTAATATTGGAATGAATCTAGGATTATTGCCGGTTATAGGAATTCCTTTGCCATTAGTTAGTTATGGTGGCAGTAATTTAGTTTTTACATTCATTGCCTTGGGGATGTTGCAGAATATGGTGGCTATAGATTCTTAATCTACAATCTTACTTGACAATATATTTGTTTGTGATAGAGTAAGGACAACTCGTAATATAATTACTTAGTATTTTGATTTCAAAACACTTATCTTAAAATTAAATATCATTTAAACCCAAAAATAAAAGAAGGGTATTTTTTTGTTCCTAATTAGAATAAATAAAAACATATGAAAACTAAAATAAAAAGCTTTGCCAAAAGTAAAATATCTTATCCTTTGCCTAGTTTAATTTTTATGCAACAAGAAAGTTGGAGGCAGTTCTGGGAAGAAGAGTTGAAAGAGCTTTTTAGTGAAGTTTCTCCGATTAGAGATTATACAGGCAAAGAGTTTGAGCTAGATTTTCTAAGTTATGAACTAGGTAAGCCTAATTATGCAACAGGCTTTGCCGCAAGAGAAAACAATGATTCATATGAGGCGCCATTGAGAGTTAAGGTTAGATTAAAGAATCTAAAAACAAAAAGAGCCCAGGAGCAAGAAATATTTTTTGGAAACTTTCCTTTATTAACTGATAAGGGAACATTTGTTTTGAATGGAGTAGAAAGAGTCGTTATATCTCAATTAACTCGTTCTCCAGGAGTATTTTTCCCATTAAACATTACTAAGGGCAAGAGATGTTTTGCTGCTAAGGTTATTCCTAATCGTGGCTCATGGTTAGAATTCGAAACAGAAGCATCAGGTGTTATTAGTGTAAAAATAGATAGAAAAAGGAAATTACCAGCAACGACTATTCTTAAAGGGCTAGGAGGATTTAATGATGATGACATTAGACAAATATTTACTGGTTTTGATGCTGGTGAAATTTCATATATTGAAGAGACAATAAAAAAAGATGTTACTAATAATCAAGAAGAGGCACTTTTAGAGATGTATCAAAGATTAAGAGCAGGAGAAATGGCCAATCCAGACGCGGCTAAGGAGTTAATCTTTAATATGTTCTTTAACTTTGATAGATATGATATGTCTAGGGTTGGAAGATGGAAAATGTGGTCAAGGGTTCCTGGTTTAAAAGCTAAAGATATTATAGAAAAGGAAGATCGTGTTTTATCAGTTGACGACATTGTAGCAGTAATGAAGGAGATTATTAGATTGAATAATGATCCAAGAGCTGTGGCGGATGTAATTGATCACTTGGGCAATAGAAGAGTTAAGACAGTATCAGAGTTAATTTCAAGCAAGTTAAGAGTTGGTATTTCTAGAATGTCAAGAATTATTAAGGATAGAATGTCAACTCTTGATTTTGAAAATCTAGCTCCAGCACAATTAATTAATCCAAGACCTTTTTCTGCTCAAGTAACACAATTCTTTACAGCAAGTCAGTTCTCTCAATTCATGGATAATGTTAATCCCTTGTCAGAAATAGAGCACAAGAGAAGATTAACTGCAACTGGTCCTGGTGGGCTAACAAGGGAAAGAGCTGGTTTTGATGTAAGGGATGTGCAACCTTCTCACTATGGAAGAATTTGTCCTATTCAAACACCAGAAGGTCCTAATGTAGGTCTTGTAACTCACTTATCACTTTACGCAAGATTAAACCCTTATGGTTTTTTAGACACTCCGTATTTTAAAGTAAAGAATAAAAAAATAACAAATGAAGCATTCTATATGGATGCTAATGAAGAAGAAAGGTATAATATTGCTCCAGCAAGTATTCTATTAGATGAAAAAGATGCAATTAAAAACGATAGGGTGGAAGCAAGAATTAAAGGAGAGGCAGGAGAAATAGAAAAAGAAAATATTGATTATATTGATGTTTCTCCCCAACAATTTGTATCTGTTTCAACGGGACTAATTCCATTTTTACAAAATGACGATGCTAATCGTGCACAAATGGGATCAAATATGCAAAGACAAGCAGTTCCATTAGTTAACCCTGAGGCACCTTTTGTTGGAACGGGAATGGAATACTGGGCTGCTAGGGACTCTGGTCAGTTGGTTGTTTCTAGCGAAGCAGGTAAAGTTGTCTATGTTGACGCTAATGAAGTACAAGTAAAAGGAACAATATCGGGTAAAATCAAAAAATATTATCCTAGAATATTTGATAGGACAAACCAATATTCTTGTATGCATCAAATACCAGTTGTTAATAAGGGCGACGCTGTTAAAAAAGGAGATGCTTTAATTGAAGGTGGCTCTATTGCTCAAGAGAGATTAAGTTTAGGAAGAAATCTTTTGGTTGCCTTTATTTCTTGGAAGGGAAATACATACGAAGATGCGATCGTTTTGTCAGAAAGATTAATTAAAGAAGATGTTTTCACTTCTGTTCATATTGAGGATTTCTTCTGCGATGTTAGAGAGACAAAACTTGGACCAGAGTTAACTACATCAGACATCCCTAATGTTGGGGAAGATAAATTAAAGGACTTAGATGAAGAGGGGATTATTAGAATTGGAGCTGAAGTTGGTCCTAACGATATTTTGGTTGGTAAGATTTCTCCAAAAGGTGAAGTAGATCTTTCAGCTGAAGAAAGATTATTGCGTGCTATTTTTGGGGAGAAAGCAAAAGAAGTTAAAGATACATCTCTAAGAGCTGAGCACGGAAAAAGAGGAAGAGTAACTGATGTTAAGGTCTTTTCAAGAGAGGAAGGATATTCATTAGAGCCAGGGGTTATTAAAAAGATCAGGATTAGAATTTCAGAAGTTAGAAAAATTCAAGTGGGAGATAAATTAGCTGGAAGACATGGAAACAAAGGTATTATTGCCAAAATTTTGCCAGCAGAAGAAATGCCTTTCTTGGAAGACGGAAGACCAGTAGACATTATTTTAAATCCATTATCAGTTGCATCAAGAATGAACCTAGGACAAATTTTAGAGACACACTTAGGATTAGCGGTAAGTAAACTAGGATATTTAGCTGAAACTCCTTCCTTGTCAGGAGCTGTGGAAGAGGATATAAGAGGAGAATTGAAAGAGGCAGGATATCCTGAAGACGGAAAGCTAAAATTATTAGATCCAGAAACAGGAGAATTTTTCCCAGAAAGAATTACTGTTGGATATATGTATATGATGAAATTAGCTCATATGGTAGAAGACAAGATTCATATGCGTTCAATTGGGCCTTACTCTTTAATTACTCAACAACCATTGGGAGGAAAAGCTCAATTTGGAGGACAAAGATTTGGAGAGATGGAGGTCTGGGCATTGGAAGGATATGGTGCAGCTTATACCTTGCAAGAAATGTTGACCATCAAATCAGATGATGTTGCAGGAAGAGCCGCAACTTATGAAGCAATTCTAAAAGGAGAGAAAATTAAGAGTCCAAATATTCCCGCATCATTCAACTTATTATTATCAGAATTAAAAGCCCTTTCTCTAAATGTAATAATTAAGGGAAAAGTTGAGGAAGAAGATTAATTAAAAAAATAAAAATATGTTTGTCTCTAATTTAGAATCAATCAAAATTAAAATAGCTTCTCCTCAAGACATTCTTGACTGGTCACACGGAGAAGTAACTAAGCCAGAAACTATTAATTACAGAACTCAAAGACCTGAGAAAGATGGTTTGTTTTGCGAAAAGATATTTGGCCCAACTAAGGATTACGAATGTTATTGTGGTAAATATAAAAGAATAAGATATAAAGGAATTGTCTGTGACAGATGTGGAGTTGAAGTAACAAAATCATCTGTTAGAAGGGATAGGATGGGGCACATCAAGTTAGCTACTCCTGTTTCTCATATTTGGTTCTTAAAAGGTATTCCATCAAGAATAGGAATGGTTTTGGGTATTCCATTACATAAAATTGAAGAAGTTATTTACTTTGTTTCATATATTGTTACCAAGGTTAATGATGATCTGAAAAAGGGGATATTAAATGAAATTGAAGAAGAATTCAAATCAAAATCAAAAGACATTAAGAAAAATATTGAAAACGAGAAGCAACAGGAAGTTGCATTAAATGATCTTAAAAAAGCAAAAGACAAGGCAAAGCAAGAACTTGATTCAATATCACCATTAGCTGTCTTGAATGAAAATGAGTATCATGCACTTTCATTAAAATATGGTGAAATTTTTGAAGCAGGAACAGGGGCAGAGGTAATCAGAGACATATTTTCTAAAATGGATATAGGCAAAGAGATTAGCAAGGTTGAAAAGGAAATGGAAGCCAAGAAATCAACTGAAGATAAAAAAATAATTCACAGGAGATTAAAGATATTCAAGGATATGCTTGCTGCAAAAGTAAAACCAGAATGGATGTTTATTGATGTTTTGCCAGTTTTACCACCAGATTTAAGACCAATGGTACAGTTGGACGGAGGAAGGTATGCTTCTTCTGATTTAAATGACCTATATAGAAGAGTTATTAATAGAAATAATAGACTAAAATACTTATTAGAGATTAATGCTCCTGATGTGATTGTTAGAAATGAGAAGAGGATGCTTCAAGAAGCAGTTGATGCTTTGATTGATAACAATATGCGTAAGAGTACAACCACTCAAGCATCCACTGGTGGAAGAAGATTATTGAAAAGTTTAGCCGATATACTTCAAGGTAAAAATGGAAGATTTAGACAAAACTTATTAGGAAAAAGAGTTGATTACTCAGGAAGAAGTGTGATCGTTGTTGGACCAACATTAAAATTAGGTGAATGTGGTGTTCCTAAAAAAATGGCATTAGAACTGTTTAAGCCATTTGTTATCAAGAAGATACTTGAGCGGGAGCTTGCTTTTAATGTTAGAGGTGCATCAAGATTGATTGAAGATCAAACGAATGAAGTTTGGGAAGCACTAGAAGAAATAGTCAAGGAAAAATATGTCTTATTGAACAGAGCTCCAACATTGCATAGATTGGGGGTACAAGCATTTAAGCCAATACTAATTGAGGGTGAAGCTATCCGTTTACATCCTTTAGTTTGTACTGCTTTTAATGCTGACTTTGATGGAGATCAAATGGCTATTCATGTTCCATTGTCAGACGAAGCACAAGAAGAAGCAAAAGAAAGAATTCTTTCTGCTGTTAACTTGCTAAAGCCATCAACTGGAGATCCAATCATGACACCAACAAAGGATATGATTTTAGGTTGTTATTATCTAACTAAAATTGCCCCTAAGGCAGAAGGAGAAGGAAGAGTGTTTGGATCAAAAGAAGAAGTATTGATTGCTTACAATTTAAAGAAGATTAATATTAGAGCCTTAATTAAGGTAAGGATTGATGATGAAATGGTTGAAACAAGTGCTGGAAGAATTATTTTTAATAATATTTTGCCAGAGGGATTTGAATACCAGAACGAAACAATGGATTCAAAGACGATGAAGAAAATGATCAACAAAGTTATTGATATTTATGGATCTGGCGCTGTTGAAACCTTAGACAAGATTAAAAAATTAGGATTTGAGTTTGCAACTCGTTCAGGAATTACATGGGGCATGGGCGATTTAACTGTCCCAAAAGAAAAGCCAGCATTAATTGCTGAAGCAGAAGCAAAGATCAAAACAATTGATGATTACTATGAAAAAGGATTATTGTCTCGTGATGAAAAAACAACTCAAGTAATTGAGGTCTGGAAAAAAGTAAAATCAGAAATTGAAAAACTTGTTCCTCAATCAATCTTATCTGATAGTCCAGTATTTAGTATTATTGATTCTGGTTCAAGAGGTTCATGGTCTCAGCCAGTGCAAATGGCTGGTATGAAAGGTTTAGTTGCTAGTCCAACAGGTAAAATTATTGAATTACCAGTTAAGAGTTCATTTAAGGAAGGTTTTGATGTGCTAGAATATTTTATCTCAACTCACGGCGCTAGAAAAGGTACTGCTGATACTGCATTAAGAACAGCGACATCAGGATATCTAACTAGAAGGTTAGTTGATGTTGCTCATGATGTAATAGTTAATGAAAAAGATTGTGGAGATAAGGAAGGATTAATAGCTAGCAAAAAAGATGCTGATGAAATTAATCAGGACTTTGCTAATAAGATATTTGGTAGAATTTCATTACAAAAAATAGTTAATCC
This sequence comes from Minisyncoccota bacterium, assembly GCA_028692555.1. Lineage (GTDB taxonomy): Bacteria > Patescibacteriota > Minisyncoccia > Minisyncoccales > Minisyncoccaceae > UBA2558. Next base: position 9,743 of record JAQUXE010000005.1, on the reverse strand, counting down.
AGAAACAGATGAAGTAATTGTAAAAAATGGAGAAATGATTGACTTAAAAATGGCTCAAAAGATTAAAAGTATAGATGCAATTGAAACGGTTAAGATTAGATCACCATTAACATGTAAATGCGTTAGGGGAATTTGTCAAAAATGTTATGGTCTTGATTTGGGATGGAAAGGACTAATTAATATCGGAGAAGCAGTGGGAGTTATTGCTGCTCAGTCAATTGGTGAACCAGGAACTCAGTTAACAATGAGAACCTTCCATACTGGAGGTGTAGCAGGTGAGGCAGATATTACTAGAGGTTTACCTAGAGTAGAAGAGGTTTTTGAAAGAAGACCTCCAAAAGGAGAAGCAGAGATTGCTCTAAAGGACGGAAAGGTTACTGAGATTGATGAAAAGAAAGGAGTTATTAAGGTTTTAACTGTTAAGGCAACCGGAAAATCAAAGGAAGATGATGTTATTGAATATCCAATAAATTCTTCAATTGAAGTTTTAGTTAAAGAAGGGGACACTGTTTCAAAAGGTCAACCATTGATTGCTGGTTCAATTGATCTTAAGAAATTATTTAAACTATTGGGAGTAAAAGCAGTTCAAGATTATGTTATTTCTGAAATACAAAAAGTTTACATTTCTCAAGGTGTAGGAATTCATGATAAACACATTGAAGTGATTGTAAGGCAAATGTTCTCAAGAGTTAAGATTAAGGACTCTGGAGACAGTAGGTTTAGTCAAGGAGAAATTATTTCTAGAGCATTAATGCTTGAAAAAAACGAAGAGCTAGAAAAAGCTGGTAAAAAGGTAATTGAAGTAGACGATTTACTTTTAGGAGTATCAAAGGTTGCGCTAAACACAGATAGCTTCTTATCAGCAGCATCATTCCAAGAAACATCCAAGGTTTTAATAGAAGCATCTCTAAGGGGGCAAGAAGATAAGCTTAGAGGATTAAAAGAAAACGTAATTTTAGGTAAACTACTTCCAATTGGGACAGGATTAAGCTACAATAAAGAAGAAAAGTAGCTATGGCAAAAAAGAAAAAAGACAAAAAAATTATTTCACCAAAGAAGTTTAATTTTTCCTTACCCGAAAAGACAAAGAGGTATTTGTTTGCTTCCTTGTCTTTTCTTTTAGCAATTATTTTTGTATTCTCTTTTTCGGACAATGCTGGCACTGTCGGAGAAGTGCTTAAAAATATGTTCGGATTTTTGATTGGTAATGTGATATATATTATCCCAATAATTTTCGCTATTTTTGGGATAATACTTCTTAAAGGAGGAGAGCATTTTGAGGAAAACAGAAATTCTTTAATTATTTCAACAATTACTTTAATCATTGGCCTGTCAGGATTTTTTAGTTTATTAAATCCAGAATTAGTTGAGAAGTTTGTTTGGAATAAGTCACTAGATGGGGGATGGATTGGATATTTAATATCATGGCCTATATTAAGAGGTCTTGATTATATTGTTTCTTATGCTTTATTCTCAATTGCTATTCTTATTTCTCTATGGATAATTATTCAACCATTTAAGAAAACTATTGAAGAAGTTGAAGAAGAAGAAGAGGAGGAAGAAATTGAAGAGGTGAAAGTAGAAGTATCAAAGAAAAAAATGCCTTCTTTTGATTTAAGTAAGTTTATACCTAAAAAAGAAGAAAAAGTAGAAGAAGTGAAAAAAGAGGACAAAAGCTTAAAAACATTTGAACAAAAAAAGCAAGAAAATAAGGAATACAAGTATCCACCATTGGATTTATTATCAAAAAAGGGAGGAAGTCCTGAAGGAGGAGATATATCATATAATTCTTCAGTAATTAAAAGAACGCTGCATACCTTTGGCATTCCCGTTGAGATGTCTGAAGTTAATGTCGGTCCAACCGTAACTCAATACACCTTAAAACCAGCAGAAGGAATTAAATTGTCTAAAATTACAGCACTACAAAATGATTTAGCTCTTGCATTGGCCAGTCCAACGATTAGAATTGAAGCACCAATTCCTGGAAGGTCTCTTGTGGGAATTGAGATAGGAAATAAAAAGAGGGCAGTTGTAAGCTTAAGGGAAACACTAGACACAGATGAGTTTAAAAACTCTCCCGCACCTCTTTTAATGGCTCTAGGAAAAGATGTTAAGGGTACACCAACTTTTGCTGATTTAGCAGAGATGCCCCACTTATTAGTTGGAGGAACTACTGGATCAGGAAAAACAATTTGTCTTAACTCTATCATTTTAAGTTTATTATACAGAAACAGCCCCGATGAGATGAAATTAATCTTAGTTGATCCTAAGAGAGTAGAATTTCCAATTTACTCTAATTTAGAACATTTACTTTGTCCAGTAATTTATGATGCTAATCAAACACTTGTTGCTTTAAAATGGTTAGTCGGGGAAATGGAAAGAAGGTTTACTGTTTTAGCTGAAGCTCATAGTAGAGACATTACATCTTACAATCAGAAAATGGAAAAGAAAGGAGAAGATAAGCTTCCTTATATAATCCTGATTATTGATGAATTGGCCGATTTAATGAGTGTCAAAGGAAAAGAAATTGAATCGTATGTTGTAAGATTAGCTCAAATGTCTAGGGCCACTGGAATACATTTAATTTTAGCAACACAAAGACCATCAGTAGAAGTTATTACTGGACTTATTAAGGCAAACATCACATCAAGAGTTGCTCTTAAGGTTGGTTCATTGATTGATTCAAGAACGATATTAGATGGATCTGGTGCAGAGAAACTATTAGGAAAGGGTGATTTACTTTTATTATCAAAGGAATTCTCTAAACCAAAAAGGGTTCAAAATCCTTTCATATCAGAAAATGAAATTAAAAAGGTAATTAACTGGATTACTGATTCTAATCTTGTAATTAAGGAAGATGCCCCTGAGTCATTATTGGAAATAGAAACAGAGGAAGATAATTCTTTAATGAGCGAATTAACTAAATCAGCTGAAGCACCAGAAACACAAATGGACAGTTTTTATTCTAAAGAGGATCCAATGTATGAGGAAGCAAAGAGAACAGTTATATCATCAAAGAAGGCCTCAACTTCACTATTGCAAAGAAGGTTGGGAATAGGGTACGCTAGAGCTGCAAGGTTAATGGACATATTAGAAGAGCGAGGTATCGTTGGCCCTCAAGAAGGAGCTAAACCAAGAGAAGTATATTTTAGCGAAGAAGAATAATTAATAATAAAAAAAACATATGTCAATAGAAAATCCATTTAAAAATGAAGAAAGCAAGTTTGATAGATTGACAGACATTCGCAAACAAAAAGGTCTTCCAGATGAGATCGTTGAGAGAAGAAAAGACCACCATAAAGATATTATTATAGAAGTTCCTAAGGGATATGATAGCAAAAAGCGTATTGAAAAAATAATTGAACAAAGGCGAATAGAGAAAGAAAATAATTAATTATGGCAAAAAAGAAAGAACCAAAAGAAAAAATTAATCTTGAAGAAGCAATATCAGAGATTCAAGAAAAATATGGCGAGGGGGCAATAATGAAGTTAAAGGATGCTCAAAAAGTTAATGTAGATGTTGTTCCTACTGGCTCTCTTTCTATGGACTTAGCTTTAGGCGTGATGGGTATTCCACGAGGAAGAATTATTGAAATATATGGAGGAGAAAGTACTGGGAAAACAACGCTTTCACTAAGCATAATTGCTGAAGCACAAAAAATAGGTGGAGTTACTGCCTTTATTGATGCTGAGCATGCACTAGATCCTGACTATGCTCAAAGAATTGGAGTTAATGTTGACGACCTTTTAATTTCTCAGCCCGATTCAGCCGAACAGGGACTTCAAATTGTTGAAAGCTTAGTTAGGTCAGGCGAAGTTGATGTAATCGTAATTGATTCAGTCGCTGCATTAGTTCCAAAAGCAGAAGTGGCAGGGGAAATGGGAGAATTACAAATTGGACTTCAGGCAAGATTAATGTCACAGGCACTAAGGAAGCTTTCTTCAATTGTTTCAAAAACTAAAACAATAGTGATTTTCTTAAATCAAACAAGAATGAAAATTGGTGTTATGTTTGGAAACCCAGAAACAACACCGGGCGGACTTGCATTAAAGTTCTATAGCTCAGTAAGAATTGAGTTAAGAAGAATTGCTCAGATAAAACAAGGAGATAGTATCATTGGAAATAGAGTAAAGGGCAAGATCGTTAAAAATAAAGTTGCCGCTCCCTTTAAGACAGCAGAATTTGATATTTATTACAATGAGGGGATATCAAAGTATTCCGAAGCAGTTAATTTAGGAGCAAAAGAAGATATTGTTAAAAAAGCAGGGGCACATTTTAGCTATGGTGATATTAAGCTAGGCGCAGGGATAGAAAAAGCAAAAGAGTTTTTGAAAGAAAATCCTAAAATATTAAAAGAAATACAAAAAGCGATAAAAGAAAAGAACCTTTAAAAGGTTCTTTTACTTTGCTACGAATGGGAGTAGTCCCATTATTCTCGCTCTCTTTATAGCAGTAGAGATTTCTCTTTGATGCTTTGAGCAAGCACCCGTTTTTTTCTTTGGTTTAATTTTTCCTGATTTTGAGATGTATCTTTGAAGATTCTCTGTATCGCGGAAATTTATTTCATCTATATTTCTTTTACAAAAGTAACAATACATATTTTTTATTTCTTATTAAAAGGGGATATCTTTAATATCTATTTCATCCCCATCTTCGATGACTGGAATGTCATCATCTTGCTTTTCTTGTTGTTTTGGAGCTTCGCCTCCTTGACCTTTAGGACCCATTTGTAGGTTTTCACCAACTATTTCAGTGGTGTATCTTTTTATGCCATTTTTGTCTTCCCAGTTTCTATTCTGTATTCTTCCCTCAATCATAACGAGAGAGCCCTTAGAAAGGAACTGAGAGGCAATTTCAGCTAATCTAGCCCATAGAACGATCCTGTGGAATTGAGTGTCTTCCTGAGGTTGGCCTGACTTATCTTTCCACTTTCTACTTGTTGCTAATGAAAAAGTTGAAACACTTTGACCGGTTGGAGTTGACTTCATTTCAATGTCTGTAGCAATCCTTCCGATTAAAAATACTTTGTTTAGGTTCATATTTTTAAATTATTATTATTCTCCTAACATTTCTTCTAATTTTTCGTCAATTTTTTCTATGTCTTCTTTTTTCTTGGTAGTACTTTCTAGTGATTTGGGAACTCTTTTCTTCTTTTCCTTTTTTGATTTAGTTTCTTTCTTAATAAAAAGGGAACGAAGAACATTGCCACTTTCTTTTAGAGTTTTTTCAACTGCATCAAGCACTTCTTTTTTGTCTATTTCTTCGTCTTCAATGTGTAGGTTAAAGTAGTATAACCATGCATCATTTTGGTCTGAAATTGGGTAAGCTAACTTTATTCTTTCTGGCTTAGTTTCGCCATCAATCTTTCCATGGATTTGTAGATCTCCTCTAAGTTTTTCTACAGAAGAAATAGCATCATCTTCACCGAGTGCGGGTGAAATTAATAGGTTTATTTCGTAAAACATTTTTTATTTATTATTATCCTTATCTTGCTTGCGAAGGCATTTAAGGTGTTTATAATATAACAATTTTTAACCAACTGGTCAAGCGCTTAATTTTGTTATATAATAAGACCATGATATTTAAAGCATATGATATTAGGGGGATATACGGAGAGCAACTAAACGAAGATACAGCTTACAAAATAGGCAGGGCATTTGTAGTTTATATGGGCTCTAAAATAGTTGTGGCAAGGGATAATAGATTATCTTCTAATTCTCTTTTTGAAGCACTTGCAAGGGGAATTAATGACCAAGGGGGCGATGTTTATGATATTGGCCTATCAACCTCACCAATGTTTTATTATGCTGTTTCTAATTTAGATTGTGACGGGGGCATTATTATTACAGCAAGTCATAATTCATCAAATTACAATGGCTTTAAAATGGTAAGAGGTGATGCAATGCCATTAAGTGGAGAAGATGGTATTGATGAAATAAAGCGATTGGTTGAGAAGAATGACTTTGTTTCTGAAAAAAAAGGGAATATATATACTAAAGATATTGTCAGTGATTACATTGATTCTTTTGAAAGAAAAAAACACAACCTTAAGGTTGTTGTTGACACAGCAAATAGTGTTTCAGGATTAATCGTTGGAGAAATGCTTAGCGGTGTCAATTTATTTCATATGTATAGTGAGCTTGATGGTAATTTTCCTAATCACGAACCAAATCCATTAGAGGAAGAGAATATAAAGGACCTTAGAGAAAAAGTTATAGAGTATAAAGCTGATATAGGAATTTCTTTTGACGGTGATGGAGACAGGGTTTTTTTTATTGACGAAAATGGAGAAATTATTACCTCGGATTTAATAATTGCATTGATTGCAAAAAATATTAATAAAAAAATATTATATGATATTCGTTGTAGTAATGTTGTGAAAGAGGTTGCAAAAGAATCAATAGTTTCTAGAGTAGGGCATTCTTTTATTAAGCAAGAAATGAAAGATGGTGATGTTTTCTTTGGTGGAGAATATTCTGGTCATTATTATTTAAAACAAGGAGATTCTTATTATGAATCGCCATATTTTGTAATTTATACATTATTTGAATTGATGGAAGAAAAAAAATTGTCAGAGCTTATTGCTCCATTTAAAAAATATTATCATTCGGGAGAGCTTAATTTTAAAGTTAGGGATAAGCAATTAATTATAGAAGAGATAGAAAAAAGATACTCTAGTGGTATAATAAACAAAATAGATGGAATTAGAATTGATTTTGATGATTGGTGGTTTTTAATAAGGGGATCAAATACAGAGCCGGTCTTGAGATTAATTGTTGAAGCAAAAAGTAAGGAATTACTAGAAGATAAAATTAAAGAGCTAGTCCCATTCTTTTCCTAACAACTTTCATTTTTTGCTCAGCCCTTGCTTCTGCAAGTTTTTTTCCTTTTTCTAGAATTTTTTTAATATCCTCTTTTTCCATTCTATTTTCTTGAATTATTTTTAATTTATCAATTAATAATTCAGTTAATGATTTTTTAAAATCACCATATCCTTTACCCTCAAATTCTTTTTCAATATCTTTAATTGATTTTTTAGAAAATAGGGAATAAATGTTTAGTAGGTTTGAAATACCTTTCTTTTTTGTTAAATCAAATCGTATTTCATTTTCTGAATCTGTTTGAGCACTCATTACTTTCTTTTTAATATCTTCTGGGCTATCAAAAATACCAATACATCCCTTAGGGTCTCCTGTTTTAGACATTTTTTTATCTGGTTCTTGTAGAGAATATATTGTTGCTCCTTCTTTTGAAATTAGTGATTCTGGAAGAATAAAAGTTTCTCCGTATTTATTATTAAATTTTTGAGCAATGTTTCTTGTTAGTTCAACATGTTGTGTTTGATCTTTTCCTACAGGAACAAGCTCAGCATCATAAAGTAAAATATCTGATGCCATTAAAATAGGGTAGTTTATTAATCCAGCATTGATATATTCTTTGTGCTTCTTTGACTTGTCCTTAAATTGAGTCATTCTTTGAAGTTCTCCTAGTGGTGTAATTGAGCCCAATAACCAAGTGAGCTCAGTATGTTGCTTAACATCTGATTGGGTAAATAGTATGCACTTCTTAGGATCAACTCCGCAAGCTAGATATATTGAAGCAACCTCAAGGATTGTATCTTGAAGGGTTGATTCATTATATGGTGTGGTAATAGCGTGCCAGTCAACAATAGAAAAGATGCAATCGTTTTCTTCTTGTAATTGTACCCATTGATTAATAGCACCTAGATAATTACCTATGTGTATATCTCCTGTTGGCCTAATTCCGCTAAAAACTTTTTTCATACTTCAATTATTACAGGTAGAACCATTGGACGCCTTTCTGTCTTTTGGAAAAGGAAGTCACCAAGATTGTTTCTTACGTTATCTTTAACATATGTCCAATTTGTTACTTGGCCAGATGTTGTTGATTTCTCAATAGTTGCAATGACTTTTTTTCTTGCTTGATAAAGCAAGTCCTTTGATTCTTTCAAGTAGACGAATCCTCTTGAAATAACGTCGGGTGATTCTTGAACTTTACCTGTCTTTCTATTAACTACTGCTATTATAACAAAGATACCATCTTTTGCCAGCATTTGTCTATCTCTTAATACGACCTCTCCAACGTCACCAATACCAAGACCATCAACCATAATATATTCTGCACTAACGCTCTTTTTATCAATAAAGGCCTTGTCTTTTGTAATATTAATGATATTTCCATTATCAGCAAGAATAGTTTGCTCTTCTTTGTATCCACATTCGTCTTCAGCCAATCTAGCATTGGCAAAAAGCATCGAATATTGTCCATGAACAGGCATAAAGAATTTTGGTTTCATTATGCTTATCATTTGCTTGATTTCATCTCTTTGAGCATGACCTCCTGCATGAATATCCATCATCTTATAATGAAAAACATTTGCTTTCTGTCTAATAAAATCATCTTTTAACATTTGAACTGATCTTTCGTTCCCAGGAATAACCGAAGATGAAAAAACAATAGTGTCTCCTGGCTTAATTGAGATTGATTGATGTTCTCCTGTAGCAATTTTCATTAGTCCTGCATTTTCTTCTCCTTGTGCACCCGTACAAAGAATAGCTACTTGATTGTCAGGTAAGTTATTTACTTCAGCAACTTTCTTTAAAAGAGTTCCTTTTTGTGATTTTAAATATCCCAGCTTTTTTGTTACCTCAACATTACTTCTCATTGAGTGGCCGATAAAACCAACCTTTCTATTATATTTTTCGGAAAGTGTTACTGCTTGTTGAATTCTATTTATTAGCGAAGAAAATGTTGCCATAATAATTCTTCCTTTTGCACCTGCAAATATCTTGTCCATATTTTCATAAATATCTTTTTCAGACAAAGAATGACCTGGTTCTTCTGCTCCTGTCGAGTCACACATTAATAAATGAACTCCATCTTTTGCTATTCTTTCAAGCTTTTTGAAATCAGTTGGTTGCTCATTAACAGGGAAGTCGTCAAACTTAAAATCAGATGTGTGAACAATATTTCCCACAGGCGTTTTTATTAAAAGTCCCATATTATCTGGAATACTGTGATTTTGTCTAAAAAACTCAACTTCAAAAACACCAAGCTTAATTTTTGATCCGTCTTTAATTTCATTAATATCAAGCTTTGGTTGGTCCTTGAACTCATCTTGTCTTTTCATCGTGATTCCTTTTGCTAGTGGTGCTGCATATATTGGTGGGTTGCCGATTCTATTCCAGACATAGGGGACAGCACCAATATGGTCATAGTGACCATGGGTAATTACAACTCCAACAACGTTTTTATACCTCTTGTTTTCTAATAAATATGAAATGTCAGGAATGATGTAATCAATTCCAGGCATTGTTTCTTCAGGCATACGAAAACCCATATCAATAATTAAAATTGAGTCTTTGTATTCTAGAAGCATCATATTTCTTCCAACCTCTCCTAATCCACCCAAGGGTATTACCTTTAAGTTGTCATCTATCTTTTTCTTCTTATTATAATTCTTATTTTCTTTATTCATATTTTTATTTTTTAATAAAGACTCCAGCATTATTTACTAATTCCTTATTTAAAGAAATCCAGCTATAAAGCTTTTCTACTCCTTCTTGAGGAGAGTTTTTAGGAGTCCAATTCAATATATTTTTAATTTTACTTATATCGGATACATATATTTTTTGATCACCAGGCCTCCATTCGCTAATTTCGTATTTGAACTTTTTATTAGAAATCTTTTCTAAGATATCAAATAATTCCCAAATAGATA
>JAQUXE010000004.1 GCA_028692555.1 Minisyncoccota bacterium | reverse complement strand
TTTCCTCTAGATAATTTTATAAAATTTACCGAAGAGGAAAATAAAGAAAGAAAGAAGGACTACAAGAAGCAATTTGAAAGAGATGTAGTTAATAGAATAAAAGAAATATCAACGAGGGACTATATTAATCCAGAGGAAGATACCGTTGATTTTGTGATATTGTTTGTTCCTAATGAGATGATTTTTAGTTTCATATACGATCAGATGAGTGAGGTTTGGTCTGATGCAATGGCAAAAAAAGTTATTCTCGCTGGTCCATTTAGTTTTACCGCGATTTTAAGAATGATATATCAATCATATAAGAATTTTAAGTATCAAGAAAATATATTTGAAGTAATTAAATTAGTTAAAAAGTTTGAGATTGAGTATGATAAGTATAATGAAGAGGTTGATTCTTTGGGCAAGAAGATTAGAGATGTTTCTAATCAATTTGATAAGGTCTCAACAACAAGGGATAGGAAGCTTACTGGAATAGTGGAGAAGATTAAGAGTGAAAATGTTTTGCCACAAAAAAATGAAGATTGAGGGCTATAGATTAAAACAAGTTCAGAGGTTATTGTATAAGGATTTAATTGATAATTGGGACAAGGCAACTGTTTTGCCTTTAGAAATGAGAGAAGAACTAAAAGAAAGTTTGCCATTAAAAATTGATTACAAAATTTTTGAAGATAAAAATACTAAGAAAGCTGTCATTAATTTAAAAGATAATTCTAAGATAGAAACAGTTTTAATGGAGCATGATAATAAGCGAGCTACTGTTTGTGTTTCTTGCCAAGTCGGCTGTCCTTTAGGATGTCTATTTTGTGCAACTGGCACATCATTTAAAAGAAATTTAGAGGTTGATGAAATACTTCAACAAGTTTTACTTTTTTCAAGGTATTATAGAAAACCAACAAACATTGTTTTTATGGGAATGGGAGAGCCGTTTTTAAACTATGAAAATGTAATGCAAGCAATTAAAATATTAAATGATCCAAATTGCTTTAATATTGGAGCAAGGAAAATATCAATTTCAACTGCGGGAGTAATAGATGGTATTAAGAAATTTACTAATGAAGATAATCAAGTTAATCTTTCTATTTCTTTACACGCTCCAAACGATGAATTAAGAAGAAAATTAATGCCCGTTAGTAAGGGCTATACGATTAAAGATCTATTAGAAGTAGTCGATGATTACATTTTAAAAACAAAAAGAAGAGTAATGTTTGAATACTTATTAATGAAAGATGTTAATGATTCAATAGAGCACGCTAAACAATTATCACAATTAATGAAAAGACCACTATATATGGTTAATTTAATACCATATAACTCAACTGGTAAATTTAAGAGATCATTAAACACAAAAGAATTTAAAGATTATTTAGAAAAGCAGGGTATATTTACTACTCAAAGATACGAGTTTGGTCACAAAATTGATGCAGCTTGCGGACAATTAGCAAATAGAATATAATAACCAAGATGAAAAAATACAAAAGAATTTTATTAAAAATGAGCGGAGAAGTTTTCAAAAGCGAATCTGGGGAAAGTGTTTCTATTCCAAGTTACATTAAAATGGCAAAAGAAATAGCTCAGATTAAAAAAAATAAAAAAGAATTGGCTATTGTTATTGGTGCTGGTAATATATTTAGAGGTAGAATGGTGGGTGAAGAAAACTTTGACAGGGTTGCAGCTGATTTTATGGGTATGGTAGGGACAATAATTAATGGTATCGGACTAAAGGAGGCATTGAAAGAGGCAAATATTGATGCAGAGGTTTTTTCAGCAATTAGTGTTGGAGAAGTTGTCAATTCTTATTCAAAAGAAAAAGCCATTAAATCATTAGAAGAAGGCAAGGTTGTTATTCTTGCTGGAGGAACAGGCAATCCATTTTTTACAACTGATTCAGCAGCAGCGCTAAGAGCGTGTGAATTAAATTGTGATTTAGTGCTAAAGGCAACTAATGTTGATGGTGTGTATGATAAAGATCCAAGAAAAAATGATGATGCTGAGATGTATAAAGAGGTTTCATATAGAGAGGTGATAGAAAAGCAATTAAATGTTATGGACATTACTGCATTTACGCTTTGTTTTGAAAATAATAAACCAATCATTGTTTTTAATATAAAAGATCTTTCTAAATTATTAAAAGGAGATAGTGTTGGAACTTTAATTAATTAATCGTGGAAATAAATAAAGCAATTTTTTTTAAAGGAGTGAAAGGGACTGATGAATCATTATATGATGGTGTTTCTCAAATTGCCTTTATTGGTCGTTCAAATTCAGGAAAATCATCTACTATAAACTATTTAACTGGGGTTAAAAACCTAGCAATAGCTAGCTCAACTCCAGGAAGAACTCAACAGATTAATATATTTTTGATTAATGATTCTTTTTATTTTATAGATCTTCCGGGATATGGATACGCTAAGGCACCACCAAAAGTAAGGAAAAAAATACATTCTCTTGTTAATTGGTATTTTTTTGAATCAGAAATTGATCAACACAAAGTTATTTTAATTGTTGATGCAAATGTGGGCATGACTAAAGATGATATTGATATCCTTCATAATTTAAATGACCACCAAAAGGATGTGATTATTATAGCAAATAAGGTTGATAAGATTAAAAAATCAGAATATGAAGAGAAGATAAAGAGGATAGAAGAAATAGCGAGTCCATTTAAAGTTATCCCTTTTTCTGCTAAGAAGAAAATAGGAAAAGAAGAATTACTAACAAATTTATATGTCTAATTATTACAAAAAATCAAATAATCTTTTCAATCCCAAAAGCAATGATCCATTTAAATTAAGTAGGTCGAAGATTGATTTATTTGTTGATTGCCCACAATGCTTTTATCTTGATAGACGTCTAGGAGTGGGTAGGCCTCCGGGATTTCCATTTTCATTAAACAGTGCTGTTGATACATTACTTAAAAAAGAATTTGACTTGTATAGGAAGCAAAAGGCACCTCACCCATTAATTGAGGAATTTGGAATAGATGCTATTCCATATGAGCATAAAGATATTGATACTTGGAGACATAACTTTACAGGAATGCAGTATCTTCACGAGCCAACTAATTTATTGATAACAGGTGCAATTGATGACATATGGGTCAACCCTCAAGGCGAGGTGATTATTGTTGATTACAAAGCAACCTCAAAGACAAGCGAAGTTAATCTTGATGCTGAATGGCAAGATGGATACAAAAGACAAATGGAGATATATCAATGGTTGTTTATTAAAAATGGTTTTGATGTTTCTAAAACGGGATACTTTGTTTATTGTAACGGAGATACGGGAAAGCCAGAGTTTGATAAAAAATTAGAGTTTGATATTAAAGTTATTCCATACAAGGGAGATTCTTCTTGGGTAGATGATAAATTAGTTGAGATTAAGAAATGCTTAATGTCTGAAGAAATTCCTGAACCCAATCCTGATTGTGATTATTGTAATTATAGAAAAAATGCTGTGATTGCAAAAATTAAGCATGATAAAAAATAATGGAACAAAAAGGTAAATCAGCGGTTAAAGATTTATTAGAGAATAATATATTTTCTATTTCGGCGTATCTAAAGCTTTTAAATGGAATCCTTAATTCTTTTCAAGCAAGAATAATTGGCGAGGTTAGTGAAGTGAAAATTAGTGCTCCTGGGCATGTATATTTTTCTTTGAAAGACAAAAAAGATGGAAGTGTTTTGTCTTGTGTTATATGGAATTATGATTATAAGATGTGTGGCATCAATTTAGAGGTTGGAATGGAGATAAGGGCAAATGGCTTTCCAGATGTTTATCCTCCTACGGGAAGATTAAGTTTTAAGGCAAAAACAATTCAATTAGCAGGTGAAGGAGAGATTAAAAAAGAGTATGAAAAGTTAAAGAAAAAGCTAGAAGACGAGGGATTGTTTGACGAGCAAAGAAAAAAAGAAATACCAATATTGCCTAAAAAAATTGGCATAATTACTTCTAAGGGTGGTGCAGTTATTAATGATTTTTTAAATAATATCGGAAGATATGGTTTTCAAATTCAATTTATTGATTCAAGGGTTGAGGGCCTTGAAGCAGTTAAAGATATAATTAATAGCATTAAGACATTTAAGAAAAAAGATATAGATGTTTTGTTAATTATGCGTGGCGGGGGCTCATTAGAGTCATTTTTAGCATTTAATAACGAAATATTGATTAGAGAAGCAGTAGATCTTCCTTTTCCTTTAATTACAGCTATTGGACATGATAAAGATGTGCCACTGCTTTGTTTGTTGGCTGATAAAAGTGTTTCAACGCCATCAATTGCAGCAAGCTTTATTAATGAATCATGGCAAAAACTGGAGAGCGATTTAGATAACAAAAAAAGTAAAATATTTAATTTTTTTGAATCTATGTTGTCATCAACAGGGAATAAAATTAATAATTTGTTTTTCACAATTAAAAGTAAGATTGAAAAAGTAATTAATAACTTTAAAATTATTGAGTACAAGATTAGAGAAGTGATTCCTAATTTAATAGAGGGAGAAATTACAAAGATAAGAGAAAAAATTAACAATACAGAGCGTGTGATTAAATACAATGATCCGCAGAGAAACTTACGCTTAGGATATTGTATAGCGAAAAAGGATGATAAGATAATTAAAAGCATTGAAGATGTTAAAGTGGAAGAAGACATTGAATTAATGATCAGTAATGGATTAATAAAAAGTAAAATTAAAAAAATATATGAAAGAAAAAAATCTTAAAAGTAATTTAGAAAAACTTTCTTCAATAGTTGATTGGTTTGAAAAGCAAGAAGAAATTGATGTTGAGGAGGGTCTTAAAAAAGTAAAAGAATCAGTTGAGATATTAAAAGAGACCAAAAAACAATTTAGTGATGTTGAAAATCAGTTTGAGGAAATAAAAAAAGAAATTGAAGAATAATTTGATTATTTTTTTAAAAAAGCATATATTAATATCAGTACATTGACAGGTGCTTGTGATGAAAAAAGCTAATGGAAGAAATGGAGCAAGACCTAGAGAGAACAAAAGTAAATCCAATGGAAATCATAATGGAAACGGTAATGGCAATGGTTTTCATAAATATGGAATTTGTCCCAAGTGTGAGAAAGAGGGCCTACTAACGGAACATCATGTATGGAAGCGTTCTGTATGGGGACCAAACGATCATACGGTTTTCCTTTGCAGGGATTGTCATGATGAGCTTGAAAGCAAAGTAAGAATTATGGAGAATATGATTCTTCGATTATTTATGCTTTGCTATAAAGCGCTTTATTACGATTTCATGAACAGCAAGGAAGAATTGAGCGAAGATCATATTATGAAAATATGCATTGTTGGATTAAAGAAAATGATCAAGAAGATCATGACAGAATCCATTGGATTAAAGGAGGGCTGGATTGTTAAAAGAATGCAGAAAAAGGGGGTCCTATTAAGTAGAAGAGAGCAATAAATTATTGCCTCTTTTTTAATATTATAATATAATTAAATTGTAATAATAATTTATATCAATATGAATATATTAAATGATGACAAATTTCAGGAAGTAATATCTTCGGGCAAACCAGTATTGTTAGATGTATATACACAATGGTGCCCTCCTTGTAAGATTTTAGGACCAATACTTGAGAATTTGGAAGAGGAATACGATGATAAAGTTGATTTTTATAAAATGGATTTAGATCAGAATCCAATAACGGGAAATACTTTTGGGATTGATAGAATACCAACTGTTATGTTATTTGTTAACGGAGAAGTCAAAAGCTTTTTTGTGGGATTGAAAGATGTTGAGGAAATAAGAAGTTGGATAAATAAAAATATATGAACGAAGAAATAGAAAAACTAAAAAAAGAATATGGTGATTATGCAAAAGAAAATGGATTTAATTTAAATCCTAACGAGAAAATATTAGAAGGAGTTTTAAATGGATTGATTGCTAGAAAAGAAAACTTTGGAGAGAAATATTGTCCTTGTAGAAAAATGACGGGAAACAAAAGGGACGATAAAAAAATTATCTGTCCTTGTGTTTATCATAAAGATGAAATTGAAAAAGATGGTCACTGTTTCTGCAACCTTTTCACTCGTTAACTCTTCTGACGTACTCTCCTGATTCAGTATTGATTTCTATAATGTCTCCTTCGTTAATAAACAAGGGGGCATTTATTTTTACTCCAGTTTCAATAGTCACTGATTTATTTCCACTTTGAGCTCTGTCTCCCTTAATACCAGGTGGAACTTCGACTACTTTTAAGCTGACCTTAATAGGGACAACGATATTGATAATTTTATCTCTAAAGACAATAGTTGTCACAACCTCTCCTGATTTTAGAAATTTTCCAACATCTCCAATTAATGATTCATCTAATTCAAATCTTTTTGATGAGTTTTCCTTTTCAGAAAAGACATATTTACCTTTGTTGTTGTATATGAAGGTTGCTTCTTGTTTTTCTATCTCTGCTTCTTCAAAAGAATCTCTTGGTTGAGCTGTTTTAGCAATAACAGTTCCGTTAATTAAGTTCTTTAATTTCATCTGTAAGTAAGAGTGACCCCGTCCCTTGAAAGTGCTTTGAGCTTCAACTATTTCGTATGGTTGATCATTGATTGTGATAATTACCCCTTTGTTTAGTTCTGCGTATGATAACATATATTTATTATTTAATTATTATTCTTCAACTCTCCATTCTATTTTATTTTCCTTGTCAGCATATTCAAGCCATTCGCCACCGTCATCAATTACATACCATTTTCTTTTTACTTGAGACCACACCATTGGCTGATTATTGTAATATGGTTTTTTAACTATTTCTTTAGGTTTTAACTTGCCTAATTCTAACCATTTCTTAAAAACAGTTTCAATTGAATAATCAAGCTTTCTTGATTTTGCCCAATTGGCAACTATGGTGATAGCTTCTTTTGCTTTTTGCACAGAGCCAGCTAATTCTATTAATTCTTTAGCCGGTCGTGTAAATCTAGAATAGATTATCTTTCTCTTTTTAGCTGATTTTTTAATTTCGTCAAGAGTGAATCCCTTTGTTTCAAAAAAATGATTGACTACTTTTTGTATATCTGTTTCTTTATCCATTTATTTGTTTTGCAATTTGTAAATAAAAATCTTTTGCTTTTTCTAATTCTTTTTCTCCCAAAGCCGTTATCTTATATATTCTTTTTCTATTAATTTTTTCGCTTTCAACATAGTTTTGTTCTTCTAGGCGATAAAGGACCCTGTAAGGAGTAATGCTTCCTGGCTTAAATCCAAATTCTTTTTCAATTACCGAGTACATATCCCAGGCATAATGAGGGCCTCTTTTAAGAATTATGAGGATATAAATCCAGAGATTTTCTTTCGTATTTGTTTTAATAAATCTTTCGTAAGGTGTCATAATTCTTGACAAACTATTTTACGCGTGTAAAATATAAATATAATAATTAATATATATAATATGGCAAATAAAACAGAAAAAAACAAGAAAGAAATTAGAATTGCAATTGCCGGAATAGGGAATTGTTGTAGTGCGCTAGTTCAAGGAATACATTATTACAAGGATATTAAAAATGACGATGAATTAGTTCCTGGCTTGATGCATAACGTTATTGGAAATTACAAAATATCAGATATTAAAATTGTTGCTGCATTTGATATTGATAAAAGAAAAGTTGGCAAAGATATTTCTGAAGCAATTTTTCAAAAGCCAAATTGCACAAAAGTATTTTGTGGCAATCTTCCTAAAACAGGGGCGATTGTAAAAATGGGACCAATTTTAGATGGTGTTGCTGACCATATGAAGGATTATCCAGAAGATCAAACATTTTTACCTTCTGACAAGAAAGCGGTTGATGTTGTTGAGGAGTTAAAGAAGAATAAGGTTGATGTTTTGGTAAACTATATGCCAGTAGGATCTCAAAAGGCAACAGAATTTTATGCTAAGGCGTGCTTAGAGGCAGGAGTAGCTTTTATTAACTCAATGCCTGTATTTATCTGTTCAGATGATGCATGGGAAAAGAAGTTTAGAGATAAAAATATTCCTTGCATTGGTGATGATATTAAATCACAAGTTGGTGCAACTATTACACACAGAGTATTATCACACTTATTTGCAGAAAGAGGAGTAACAGTTGATAGGTCATATCAGTTAAACGTTGGAGGAAATACTGACTTTTTAAACATGCTTGAAAAAAAGAGATTAAATACAAAAAAATTATCAAAAACAGAAGCTGTTGAAAGTCAACTAGCCAAGAGGTTAAGTTATGATAACTTACACGTTGGTCCATCTGACTGGGTACCTTTTCTAAAGGACAATAAGGTTTGTTTTATTCGTATGGAGGGAAGAAAGTTTGGTGACGTACCAATTGAATTAGAATTAAGATTATCAGTTGAAGATTCTCCTAATTCAGCAGGTTGTGTTATCGATGCTATTAGATTATTAAAAATTGCATTAGACAGAGGAGTTGGTGGAACATTATTATCACCATCAGCTTACTTTATGAAGCATCCAATGCAACAATTTAATGATGAAAAGGCAAGAGAAATGATTGAAGAATTTATACTTGATAAAAGAGAAAGATAAACTATAATAGAAATATGGAACCAATAAAAAGATTCACAAATTCAATTCAAGAGGGAAATCTTTGGATATACATATTAGCTCTTGGTAAAGAAATTGAAATTAAAGAAGAAGATGTTAAGGGTTTAATTTTTGAAAAGTTTGGATTTCTTCCAGGATCATTAATGATTAAAGCGATATTGTTCAGATTGAAAAATGAAGGATATGTAAGCAGGGAAAGATTTGCAAGTAAAAAGGCCTATAAGACAACTCAAAAGGGAATTGAGCAATTAGAAAAAATGCAATCTATTGTTTCTGAGACAATGGAAAAACTATGCTAGACACTAAAAGACATTGGTTTAAAGATTTAGAAAAATTAATTGGCAAGATTTTTGGATCTCTACCTTTAACACCAAATCAATATACATATCTTTCAGGAGTATTCGCTTTACTTGGATTATATTTTATGACTCAAGAAAATATTCTTTGGGCAACCATATTATTTTTAATTGCTGGAGGGTTAGATTTTGTTGACGGAAGTGTTGCAAGAGCAAAGAATATGTCTAGTAAGGTTGGAGCTTATCTAGACACTGTTTTTGATAGATATGTTGAGGGAATAATATTTTTTGGAATTTTATTTTTACCATTACCAGATTTTATAATTCCTGGTTATGCTTGGGTATTTTTAGCAATTTTTGGTTCAATGCTTACCACTTATGTTAAAGCAGCAGCTAAAGAGAAAGAACTAGTTAATCAAGAATTAAAAGGCGGCTTATTGTCTCGAGGAGAAAGGTTAATTTTAACTTTTGTTGCATTAATATTAGGAATTATCTATCCAGACTATCTCTATATGACATATGTTATTGCTTTGATCGCTGTTTTATCTAATATTACTGCTATCCAAAGATTTGTTTCAGCGGTATTGAAAAATAAAGATGAATAATATAAGAGGAATAATTTTTGATTTAGATGGTATTTTATTTGATAGTGAGTATTATCAATGGCAAGGATGGGTGGAGCCACTCAGAGAATATGGAATAGAACTTACAAAAGAGATGTATTTTAGTTATGCAGGTAAAAGTGGGAAACAGATTGATCAAGAATTAATTAAAGATTTTAATTTAGGAATTGAGAATAGCACTCTTTGGAACAAGAAGAAGGTTTTAATTGAAAAATGGTTTAATGAAAAAGCAATGCCAATTATGCCTTATGCAAAAGAAGCCGTTGAATATTTTAGTAGTAATCCCAACTTTAAAATTGCATTGTGTTCTGGTGGAGACAAAGAAGAGGTTGTTACAAAATTAGAAAAAAATGATTTTCTAAAATATTTCCCAGTTATTACTGCTGGAGATGATGTTGAAAAAAGTAAGCCATGGCCAGATATTTATCTTTTGGCGGTTGAAAAATTAGGATTAGATCCATCTCAATGCCTAGCTTTTGAAGATACTCAATATGGCCTTCAAGCAGCAAAAGATGCCGGAGTTTATTGTTTTGCAATACCTAATGAGTATTCATTAAATCAAGACTTTTCAAGAGCTGATAAGGTGCTATCTTCCTTGAAAGAAGCAATAGATTTTTTTAAGAAATAATCTTCATCTTAGCTAAAAAAGGAGTGATAATGTGATAAACAGGGGCCTTTCTACCAAAGACCCTTGTTTTTTTATTAATAATAGCACTCTTAAATTCTTCTAAGTTTTTCACATTAGCTTCGGTATAGGCATAGCCAACCCCTTTATGATAATGACTATCACTTCCAGCAGTCATTCCTGTATTGTTGTTTTTAGCAAATTGGAGCGCTTTTTTATCAGGATTAGAGAAGGGTTTTCTTGCATTAAAAACTTCTATTGCATCAATTATATCTAAATATTTTTTAATATCATCTCTAAAACCTTCTCCATTGTGAAATGGATGAGGGATAACAACTACTCCATTTTGTTTTTTAATTTCTTCCATTACAAACAATGGATCTTTCTTATGTCCATCAATTTGTTCTTTAAGAAACAACCCTAAAATATCACCCTTAGTTGTTTTAATTTCCTCTCCTAAAACAATTAAAAAATTGTGTTTTTTTCCTAATTCTAGTGCTTCATTCCAGCCGTTGGTATTTCCATGGTCTGTGATAGCTATTCCATCAATGCCCATTTTTTTCCCCTGAATAATTATCTTTTCTATATCTGAACCAGCATCATATGAGTATTTTGTATGACAATGTAGATCTATTTTCATAGCTTTATTATACTATTATTTTGACAAAGGGCAACATATTGATTATCATTAATAATGGAGTGATTATTATGAGTTACGTTTTAACATATTATAGGGTTCTATATAATCGTTTCTTAAAAGATTTAGATCTTTTAAGTAAGATTGGTAAGAATAATATAAAGACAGAAAAGGACAAAATACATATTTTTTGTTCTGATGACTGGCAATCAAATTTACTTATAAGCAAGTTTGGCCAACCAATTAACCAAAGAAGGACATAGCTCCTTCTTTTTACAATAAGGACATAATTTGTTATTATCTAATTATGAAAAAGAAGATATTTATTGCCATCAATCTACCTGAGAAGGTTAAGAATGAGCTTGTTAGCTATCAAGAAAAGATAGATGGATATTTTGATGATTTTTCTCCGATTAAATGGACGAGGAAAGACAATTTACATATCACAATGTTTTTTGTTGGTTTTGTTGAATATGATGAATTAGTAGAAATCTTTAATAGAATAGAAAAGTCAGTGGAAGATCTTGAGCCCTTTAGGGTTGAGTTAGATTCAATTACATACGGCCCGCTAGGTAAAACTCCCAAAATGATTTGGGTTAATGGTAAAAAAATACCAAGCATTATTGAAGCAAATAGGAAATTAGAAGAAGTTTTGTTTGAGATAAGACCAACTGAGCATGAGTTTACTCCCCATATAACATTAGGAAGAATAGTTCAGTGGCAGTTTAAGAAAATTGATGAGGACCAAGTTCCTCAAATAGAAGAATATCCAAAAATGTCTTTTAATGTTGATTCGATTGAAATTATGGAAAGTGTAAAAGGTAATTATATAACTTTAAAATCAATTAATCTATGAAAATACACTTTATAGGAATAGGAGGAATAGGTGTTTCTGCTTTAGCTCAACATTATTTATTAAAAGGGCACGATGTTTCTGGTGAAGATATAATTCAAGGAGGAATGATAGAAAGATTAAAAGAAATGGGAGCTAAAATATCAAAAGTAGAATCTTGTGATTTGTTGATTTATAGTCCTGCCATTAGCGAGGATCAATTGAATTCATTTAGAGAAAAAGGAATCAAAGTGATGAGTTATCCTGAAGCATTGGGCGAGATATCAAAAGAATATTTTACAATAGCTATTTCAGGGACTCATGGAAAAAGTACAACAACAGCAATGTTGTCTTTGATCCTAATTGAGGCAGGACTTGATCCAACAGTAATAGTTGGAACAAAACTTAAAGAGTTTGATAATTCTAATTTTAGAATGGGCGGTTCTAAGTATTTAATTATTGAGGCCTGCGAACACGAAGCATCATTTTTAAATTATCATCCAGATATTGGGGTGATATTAAATGTTGAAGCAGATCATCTTGATTATTATAAAAATATGCAAAATATTAAAGACGCTTTTGATAAATTTGCATCTCAGTCAAAAAAAGTTATTAAAGATGTGCCTATAATTGAAGAATTAAAAATGGGTGTTCCTGGGGAACATAATAGGATGAATGCTTCTTTTGCCATTAGTGTTGCTCGGGAACTAGGAATAAGTGATGAAGTATCTTTTAATGCTATATCAAAATTTAATGGAACATGGAGGAGGTTTGATGAACACATTATTAATGACTTAATTATTATTGATGATTATGCTCACCATCCAACAGAGATAATATCAACAGTTAAAAGTGTTAGAGAGAAATATCCTGACAAAAAAATATATTGTTTCTTTCAGCCACATCAACATCAAAGAACTTCATTATTACTCAACGAGTTTATAGATGTTTTTAGTCAATCACTAAAAATAATAGATAGAATGTTTCTAATTGATATTTATGATGTTTGTGGCAGAGAAAGCAAGGAAATAAAAATTAATTCAGAGGAGATTGCTAAAATGGTTGATGGTTTAGAGTACATTAAAAAAGAAAATGTTTTAACGAAAATAAAAGAGGCCGATGTTATTGTTTTTATGGGAGCAGGAGATATTTATAATTTAAGTTGTGATATTAGGAAAACTATAATATAATATAAAAATATGATGGAAATACCATTTTCAATATATTTAATAATTCCAAGCAGTATTTTTATTCTGTTGGTTGGTTTGTTTGTTTTAGTTAAAAATAGAAAACAAGACAGTGTCTTATTTTTATTTCTTTCTTTTGCTCAGTTTCTATGGGCTTTGATTGCTTTTATTGTCTGGCAGGATAGTGTCTTTCAAAACATGAGGGGAGGTATTATTCTAGACAAGTTTCTACTACTTTCAATATTTTTAATGCCAATATTCCTTTATCATTTTACGGTATCTTTTTGTAAGATCAAAACAACTAAATTACAATTTTTAATTATTTATATTGTTTCTGCTTTTTTGGTTTTCTTTTTAGATAAAGAGGTTGTTGTTAATGGAATATTTTTTTACAAGTGGGGAACTTGGGGCGTCGGAGGATTGATCCATTACTTATTTTCTTTCTTTATTTTAATTCTATTAACCTTGCCATTTTATAATATATTTAAAATATGGAAAAGTAAAAATGGAGCAAAAATAAAAAGCGAAATTGTTTTTTGGCTAGTCATTATCTTAGTAGCATCGGGAATAATATTTATTGATATGTTGCCTATTTATGGATACAATTTTTATCCATTGTTTTATCTAACAATACCGATTTATGCTCTTGTAATGGCATATATTCTTGTTAATAAAAAGCCACTATCATCAATAGCTACAAGTGATATTCTTGTAATTGCAATTTTGACATTTCTCTCATCTTTCATTATATTTCCTAATATAAACATATCAGCCGTAGAAAGAATAGTTGTCTTTGCTTTAATTTCTATACTTTCATTTTTAGTTTTAAAACACTCTAATGAGCTAACTGAACAAAAGATTGCTTTTGAAAAAAAGATAAAAGAAGGAACAAGAGAGATTGAGGAAAAGAACGCAGAACTTACTGAAATAAAAAACTTTCTTGAGAATACAAATTCAATATTAGAAAAAAAGGTAGAAGAAAGAACAAGAGAACTTCAGGGCCTAAATGATACCCTCGAAAAATTAGTTAGAGAGAGAACAAAAGAACTAGAAAGAAAAACATTGGAATTAGAGGAGAAGATAAGAGAACTAGAATATTTTAGTGAGGCCTTTATGGAAAGAGAAAATAGAATGATTGAATTAAAGTCAAAAATTAAAGAATTAGAAGAAAATAAATAATATGGAAAGATTATTAATAAAAGAAATATCAAATCACGAAGGAGAGAAAATTACCATAAAGGGGAGGATTTTTAATATTAGAAATTTAGGCAACATATCTTTTTTGATTGTCAGAGATTATTCAGGCGTTGTGCAAGTTGTTGCAAGTAAAGATCTAGAAGTTGGCCCAGGAGACATTGTTTCAATTGAAGGATTGATTAAGAAAGACGAAAGAGCTAAGGGAGGATACGAAATGAAAGCTGAAAAAATTGAAATAATTACTAAAAATAAAGAAACGCTACCATTTGATTTAGAAAAAGATGATATTAACTTAAACCTTAATACTTTGCTTGATTATAGAACTATTTCATTGAGACATCCTAAGGTGCAATCAATATTTAGGCTTTATGATACTTTATTGAAAAGCTATGACGAGTCAATGAGGGATGAGGGCTTCGTTGAAATTAAAACTCCTAAAATACTGGGATCGGCTAGTGAGGGCGGGGCAAATTTCTTTCAAGTTGATTATTTTGATAAAAAAGCAGTGTTAGCACAAAGCCCTCAGTTTTATAAGCAAATTATGGTTGGTGTTTTTGACAGAGTTTTTGAAGTTGGGCCTGTCTTTAGGGCTGAACCACATTTTACAACAAGACATGTCAATGAATATATTAGTTTAGACGCAGAGATGGGCTATATCGATGATTTTTATGATGTTATTAAAACACTTAATCGTGTGATCAAAAAAATGTTTGCTTGTCTAGGAATTGAAGATGTTCCAGAGGAAATACCTTGTGTTAAATTATCAGAGATAAAAAAAATCATTAAAGATAGGTATGATTATGATATTCCAGAAGATACAGATATCGATCCCAGGGGTGAGGACTTGGCTGGAAAATATGCAAAAGAAGAATTTAATTCTGACTTTATCTTTCTAACTCATTACCCAATAGATTATAGGCCTTTTTATACAATGTCTGAAGGAGAGGAAGCAATGGGATTTGATTTGTTATACAAGGGATTAGAAATAGCAACAGGTGGCCAGAGAATAAATGAATACGATCAATTGATTGAAAGTATGAAAAAGAAAAATGTAGAAATAGAAGGAATGGAATTCTATGTTAATGCTTTTAAGCATGCAATACCACCACACGGTGGCTGGGGAATGGGCTCCGAAAGAATTATCAAGCAAATTTTAAATCTTGATAGTATTAAAGAAGCAGTTTTATTTCCCAGAGATGTTAAAAGAATTGTTCCATGAATAAATTAATTATTCCAGTTGTTTTTGTTCTGTTATTGTCATTTTTCTTTGTTAGGGAAAGTGATTTTGTCATTCAAAATCAAGAAATTAATGCTGAGAGCGTAGATTTATTTAGACCTTTAAGTAAAGACAAGATCAATGAATTAAATTTAGATTCAAATAATTTTCTTTCCGTTTTTATTAAAGACAAAAAAGAGATCCTCTTATCAGAAAAGAAAATAAATGAGTCAATTGCTATTGCCTCACTAACCAAGTTGATGACCGCAATAATTGTTTTAGAGAATTATGATCTTGATGAATTAATTTCAATTAGTGCTTCATCTGTTGCTACATATGGAACCGCAGGAAACTTACAAATCGGAGAGGTTATGACCATTAAAGATCTTTTGTATATTACATTAATAGAATCAAGTAACGATGGGGCAGAGGCCTTTGCTGAGAAAATTGGTAGGAGTACTTTTATATACAAGATGAACCAAAAAGCATCAGAGTTGAATATGAAAAATACTAGATTTGTTAATCCAAGCGGATTAGACGAGGGAAGTTTGTATAATGTTTCTACTGCGGGTGATTTGAAAAAAATGGTAGTTTATATCTTAGAAAATCATGATTTAATAACAGAAATACTTTCCTTGTCAGAAAAAGAATTAACCAGCTATAGTGGAGTTAATAGAAAGATTAGAAACACTAATGTTTTATTAAAAGAAAGCGATGTTTACTTGTGGGGGAAAACAGGTTATACCTATAGAGCTAATGGTTGCTTAATTTTAATATTAAACAATTTTTCTATTAATAATAGTGATGGTTATGTGGTTAATATTATTGCGGGAGCTGATGATAGGTTTAATGAAGCAAGAAAATTAGAACAATGGTTAGAGCAATCTTTTATTTGGTAATATTATGGATATTTTAACTTTTAGTGCAATTAAAATATTAGTTTTATCATTTTCGTCAGCGATAATCTCTATTGTTATTGCTCATTATTTAGTTTCTTTTTTGTATAAAATAGAATTTTGGAAAAAGAATGCGAGAGAGAAAACAATAGATGGAAAAGAGGCCTCAGTATTTCTTTCTTTTCATAGAGAAAAAGAGACCAGTACTCCTAGGGGCGGAGGAATAGTTATATGGTTGAGCGTAGTCATTCTTTTACTAATATTATTAATATTAGGAAAAATCACTGATGTATGGTGGATTGAAAAATTAAACTTTTTATCAAGGGAGCAAACTTGGATACCATTATTTGCATTAATTACAGCTTCAATAATAGGACTTGTTGATGATATTTTAGTTGTTTATGGTAAGGGTAAATATATCGGCGGTGGATTAAAATTTAAAACAAGATTAATGCTTGTTACGATTATTGGAATTATTGGTGGTTACTGGCTTTATTATAAGTTGGGATGGAGTTCAATTTACATTCCTTTGATATTTAATTTTCCATACGGTTTCTATTTAGACATTGGAATATGGTTTATAGTTTTATATGTTATAGTGAGCTTAGCTTCATGGGCTTCTGGAGTGGTTGATGGGCTTGATGGTTTGGCTGGAGGTGTGTTTGGATCTATTTTCGGAGCGCTTGCCTTTATTGCTCTAAGTCAAGGAATGTATGATTTAGCAGCATTTTGTTTAATTATATGTGGCACATTATTTAGTTTCCTTTGGTTCAATATTCCACCCGCCAAGTTTTATATGGGGGAAACAGGTATTTTAGGGCTTACAATGGCAATGACAGCAGTGGCTTTTATTACCAACTCTATAGTTGTTTTGCCGATTATTGCCGGAGTTTTAGTGATAGAGACAGGGTCAGTAATAATACAACTAATATCTAAAAAAACTAGAGGGAAGAAAATATGGGAATCTACGCCAATTCATCATCACCTAGAGGCAAAGGGATGGAAGCCCCATCAAATCACAATGAGATTTTGGATTATTAGTGTACTATTAGCAATACTAGGAGTTTCAATTCAATTATTAAGATGAAATTTTATTACGAAAAATATTCTTACAAGATAGTAGGTAAAAATCTTCATATATCATTTTTATTTACGGTTGATGATGTTAAATTTACACCAAAGATTGTTGTTGAAAATGTTTCCATAAAAGGAAAAAACAAAAAAGTAATAGACAATCTAGTTTTTAATTTGGGAATGATAGAAATGTTTTCTTATTGGAAAGCAACTTGTTATCCTCAAATTATTGTTAGGGCAGGAAAATTAAATAAAAGTCAGATATTTTGGTGGGAAAAATTATTGATTAATGGAATGGGTCAGTTTTTTTATGAAAATAAGATTAAAAAACAGTCAATTAAAATTATCTCTGAGGGTGAAGGTGACTTTAAGAAGGGCAGGGTTACTGGTAAAAAAATAATTATCCCCGTTGGTGGTGGCAAGGACTCTGCAGTAACTCTTAATATTTTTAAGGATAAAAATCCAACTTGTCTTGCTCTTAATCCTGATAAAGTAATTTTAAAAATGGTTGGCAATAAAGAATTAATAATTGCTAGAAGAAAAATTGAAAAGAAGCTCTTGGAAATGAATAAAAAAGGATATTATAATGGACACACTCCTTTTGTAGCATATTTATCCTTTTTATCTGTTCTAGTTTCTTATTTATTTAATAAAAAATATATTGTTTTTTCTAACGAAGACAGTGCTAATGAAGAAAATGTTGTTTGGCTTGGGAGAAAAATAAATCATCAATATTCAAAAACATACGAATTTGAAAAAGATTTTAGAAAATATTGCTCTTCCTATTTAATAGAAAACATAGAATATTTTAGTGCTTTGAGAATGCTTTATGAAATACAAATTGGATTAATTTTTTCTCATATGAAAAATTATCATAAAATATTTTTGAGTTGTAATGAGGCAAGTAAAACAAAATCAGGAACAAAAAAGAAGACTGGGAGGTGGTGTAATAACTGCTCAAAATGCCTTTTTGTTTATTTAATACTTTATCCTTTTTTAACTAAAGAAGAATTGTTATCTATTTTTAAAGAAGATTTGTTTGAGAACAAAAGTTTATTACCAATATTAAAAGAATTAACAGGAGAAAAGAAAGTAAAGCCCTTTGAATGTGTTGGTACGAGGAAAGAAGTTTTAGTCGCTCTTTATTTAGGATACAAGAAAGGAGAAAATTCTTTTATGATAAAATATTTTGAAAAGAATATATTACCTAAACATAAGAACTGGGAAAAGATGGCGTCAGAAGTTATGGATCATTGGAATACCAAGAATTTTATACCTAAAGAATTCAAATTATGATTAATAAGAGACTACTACTAGAAAAAACGAATAATGAATTTGAAATAAACGGAGTTTTTAATCCTGGATGTTATCAAGAGGGTGATTTTGTACATATGTTTTATAGAGCAATCAGTTCAACGATGAATTCTTCTATTGGTTATGCCAAGCTTAATAAAAATAATGAAGTTATTGAAAGGTGGAATGAGCCGATAATAAAAAGAGATTTTGAATATGAGCGCCATGGAGTTGAAGATGCTAGAATTGTTAAAGTTGATGATACTTTTTATATCTTTTATGTTGCCTATAATGGTAAGAATGCTGTTACCGCATATGCAACAGGAGATAATCTTTTTAATATCGAAAAGAAAGGAATTATTACACCAATTATTAAATATAGTGAAGCAAAAGAATTAATGATTGCTCCTCAAAGGTATATAGATCAAGCAAATTTATATATTAAAAATGTTGGAGAAGATGTTTTGTTTTGGTCTAAAGATGTTTTTTTGTTTCCAGAAAAAATTAATGGCAAATTCTATATGATGATTCGTATTCTTCCAGAAATACAGATTATTTCATTTAACAGCTTTGATGAAATTAATAATGATTTTTGGAGTAATTATCTTAGAAGAATAAACGAATCAGTAGTTCTCGATTGTCTTGAAGGTAGACATGTTGGCGGAG
Source organism: Minisyncoccota bacterium (assembly GCA_028692555.1). Classification (GTDB taxonomy): domain Bacteria; phylum Patescibacteriota; class Minisyncoccia; order Minisyncoccales; family Minisyncoccaceae; genus UBA2558. Next base: position 14,320 of record JAQUXE010000004.1, on the reverse strand, counting down.
GATGTCCTCCAATTAAGACACCTTATGGATGGTTGATAATCTTCCATTCTGTTGATAGTAATAGAGTTTATCATACTTCTGTTGCACTACTTGATCTTAATAATCCATTAAAAGTAATATCACGATTAAAAGAGCCATTGTTCTCACCAACAGAAAAGTGGGAAAAAGAAGGAGTTGTTTCTAATGTTGTTTTTGCTACAGGAGCAGCTATTTTTGATGATAGGCTGTGTATTTATTATGGTGCAGCTGATAAGAGAATTGGAGTCGCAGAGTTAAGTTTAAAAGAATTACTTAAAAAACTATGTTAGTGTTTATATCTACTTTTGTTCCAAGAGAATGTGGCATAGCAACCTTCGCAAGGGATCTTTTTGATTCAATTAATGCCCCCAAGGGAATTATTGCTATGAGTGATAAGAAGTATAGTTATGGTAAGGAAGTTATTGGCGAGATAAGAGAAGGCAAGGTTAATGATTATATTAAAGTAGCCCGGGAAATAAATAATAATGATGAAATTAAATTAATTCATATTCAACATGAGTTTGGTATTTTCGGTGGAGAATATGGTAGTCATATTCTTTATTTTTTAAACGAGATTAAAAAACCAGTAGTTATTACTTTTCATACAGTACTATCTCAAGCAGAAGAAAAGAGAAAAGAAGTTGTCCAAGAAATTGCTCAGAAAGTTAAGGCAATAATAGTAATGAATTTTGAGTCAAAAAAGATTCTTGAAGAAGAATATAATCTTTCTAAGAATATAATTTCATATATTCCTCATGGGATACCCAATGTTCCGTTATCTAATGGCGAAAAAGAGAAAAAAGAACTTAAATTAGAAAACAATATTGTTTTATCAACATATGGCTTAATTAGTGAAGGTAAGGGAATAGAGTATTTTATTCAAGCATTAAGTGAGGTTGTTAAGTATTTCCCTAATATCAAATATCTTATTTTGGGAGAAACTCATCCAGTAGTTAAGAGAAGAGAGGGTGAAAAGTATAGAAACTTTCTAAAGAGTGAAGTTGATCGATTGGGACTTAAGAAGAATATTACTTTTTATAATAAATATTTGAACTCTAAAGATATCGAATATTTCTTAAACGCAACAGATGTCTATTTGTCTCCAATGCTTGATCCAAAACAGTCAGCTAGTGGAACAATATCTTTTGCCCTTGGGTGCGGCAAGCCAGTAATTAGTACAAGTACGTCTTATGCCAAAAATATTATCAAAGAGAATAAAGGAATTTTAGTTGGTTTTAGGGATCCTAAGGAGATATCTAGAGCAATTATTGAAATGATTAGAGATTCTTCGAAAATAAAACAAATGGGCATTAATGCTTACATAGAGTCAAGATTTATGACTTGGGACAATGTTGCTTTGTCGCACATTGAAATTTACAAAAAATATATGGAAATCAAGGTTGAATATCCTAAATTAAAGCTTAATCATATGAAAAGATTAACGAATAGTTATGGGATAGTTCAGTTTGCTAATAATACTATCCCTAATATGGAATATGGTTATTCTATGGATGATAATGCTAGAGCGTTAATAGTAGCAGTTAATGAAAAAGAAGATAAGCTGGTAAAAATTTATTTAAACTTTATTAAAAAAAATCAGAAAGAAGACGGAAGTTTTTATAATTACATTAATAAAGATAGAGTTGTAGAAAACGAAGAGATTGCAGAAGATGTTCAGGGAAGAGTAATTTGGGCACTAGGAAAAACATCAAAAGGAAAAGAGATGTTTAATAGGGCGCTATCATATATTAAAAATATTCAATCGCCGAGAGCAAAGGCCTTTGCTATTATGGGACTAAAAGAAGAAAAAGAATTAATGAAGGTTTTTGCTGATGATTTAGTTAAGTTATTTACACAAGGAAAAAAGAGAGAGTGGGACTGGTTTGAAGATTGTTTGACTTATTCAAGTAGTAGAATTCCAGAATCTTTATTGTTTGCTTATTCCAATTTAGGAGAAAAGAAATATCTTGACGTGGCTCAAAAAAGTGTTGACTTCTTAATAAGTAAAACTTTTAGCAGGGATAAATATATTCCCATAGGTCAGGATGGATGGTTTTTGAAGAATAAAAGAAGGGCTCTTTTTGATCAACAGCCAGAAGATCCAGCATCAATGGTTGAATTATTGATTTATGTCTACGAAATAACCAAGAAAGAAGAATATAGAGATAGGGCGATTATTGCTTTTGAATGGTTTTTAGGAAAAAACCACTTAGGTCAAGTGGTTTATGATGATTCAACAGGAGGATGTTATGATGGATTGGGAAAAAATTCTTTAAACATTAATCAGGGAGCAGAATCAACGCTTTGTTATTTGCTAGCTAGGCAAGCTATTGAGAGAGTTCTTTCTTAAGTGCTTCTATTGAATTAACATTTATTGGGTCAACTTTATTTTCAAGAGCTAAATAATATGAAGTCCATAAAGACAATATTATTAAATTAATTGGATTATCCTTAATTGTAATTGTTTTGTAATTTTTCTTGAATATTTTCATTCTTAACTTAATTCTTGGATGATCTAAATCATCTTCAATAATAATAAAAGAAAAATCTTTTTTGTTTAGACCTTCTATTTCATTGTGATTAAGTTCTGGAAAGACATTATTAAACGCTGGATTTTTTGAATTTTCGTTAAAGTTAATCTTCCAAATATATCCAACAGATTTATTTTTATTCGATGAATATATTAAGGGAATAGTGCCTTTTATTTTTTTACTAATTTCTTTCCCAAGATTTTCTTGATTGCCTAACTTAAAATCAATCTTTTTGTTAACCATCTTAAGCAATGCTTTTATGCTATATCCCAATGCCATTCTGGGTGGAATTTCTTTATCGGGCAATTCAATATATGGAAGTTCTTTTGCTTTGGCGATTTCTATTAATTGTCCACCAGAAGAAATAATGATTAAAGGTATCCCTACTTTTAGGGCACAATTTAAAGAGTCTAGAACTTCTTCGGTATTTCCAGAAAAAGAGCTTAAAATTAATAATGATTTTTTATTAATCTTATTAGGTAACCCATAGTCAGAATGAATTTTAATATCTAAATCAGGAAAAATATCTCTAATAATGTCACCGGCTAGATGAGAGCCACCCATTCCAACAACAAAAAAGTCTTTTGACTTCTTTAATTTCTTAAAATTTTTTATTATCGGCTTGTAATTAAATTGTTTTTCAAAGTTTCTGATTATCTCCATAATTGAAGTATAACATAGTTTGTGGTAGATTATAAGTATGAAGATTAAAGAACTAGAAAACAAAAAGGTGCTAATCCTAGGAATTGGCAGAGAAGGACTAGATACCCTAGCTTACCTTAAGAAAGTTTTTCCTAAAAAGATATTTGCTATTGCTGATCAAAAAGAAGAACTTGATAATAAAACAAAGAAAGCCGTTATTGGAATGGATCTTTTCTTGGGTGAAGATTATTTAAAAAATGTAAATGATTTTGATGTAATAATTAAATCACCCGGTATTCCGTTCTTTAGGTATAAAGATAAGCTAACTAGCCAAACAGAATTATTTTTCGATAATTGTCCTTCAAAGATAATAGGGATTACAGGGACAAAGGGGAAAAGTACCGTTGCGTCTCTTCTTCATTCAATGATTAAGGGCTCTTACTTAGTTGGAAATATTGAAACACCATCGTTGAGCTTCCTTGCAAAAGCAAAAGCAGATGACATCTTTGTTTGCGAACTTTCCTCTCATCAACTAATGAATCTTAAGAGAAGTCCCCATATTGCAGTTTTTCTTAACATATATCCAGAACATCTTGATTATTATAAAAATTTTGAAGAATACTTTTCAGCTAAAAAGAATATATATAAATATCAAAGCGAATCTGACTATTTGATTTTTAATCCAGAAATAGATCCAAAAACAAAAGCAAACAAAATAGAAATTAATATTAAAGATTTTGCCAATTTTTTAAAAGATAATCAGCAGTTCTTGGAAATTACACACATAGATAATTTAATTGCTGTTTTGAATGTAGTCAAATTATTAAACATTCCAGAAAAAGAAATAATAAAAGCATTAAATAATTACAAAAGGCTGCCTCATCGATTAGAATTCGTTGGTGAATTTAAGGGAATTAGATTTTATGATGATTCTATAGCAACCATACCAGAAGCAGCTGTTTATGCAATTGATTCCTTGGGAGATGATGTGGAAACAATTATTCTTGGTGGGTTAGACAGGGGAATCAAATATGATAAACTAGTTAAAAGAATTAAAAAAAGTAACATAAAGAACATTATTGCTTTCCCTGATTCGGGAGAAAAGATAGTTAGAAATATTAGATCTAGAATATATAAGGTTGATAATATGGAAGATGCTGTTGATTTGGCATACAAACATACAACAAAGGGAAGAATATGCTTATTATCTCCAGCTTCACCAAGCTTTAATCTTTTTAAAGATTATAAAGAAAGAGGAGATCTATTTAAGGGGTATGTAAATGAAAAAGCAAAAAGTTGATGTTTTCCTTTTAATTACAATTATATCACTTTTAGTAGTGGGTTTTTTGGCTTTAGCGACTGCATCAATTCCATTATCTTTAAAGTTAACAGGTAATGCCACTCATTACTTGTTCCATCAGATTCTTTTTGGATTACTTCCTGGATTAATTCTTGGTTTTATTGCATTCAAGGTGTCACTCAATAAAGTTAAAAAGCTTAGTTTTATTGTTTTTGTTTTTTCTATCATATTGATGCTTTTAGTTTTCGTTCCAGGACTTTCAAAAACAGAGTTTGGTGCAACTAGGTGGTTAAATTTGGGATTTACTAGTGTGCAACCATCAGAATTTTTAAAGTTATCAGCTATTTTCTATTTAGCAACAATATTAGATGATGAGAAAAATAGGAAAAAGTTCTTTGCCTTTATTACCGTACTAGCTTTAATTTGTTCGATATTAATTTTTCAAAAAGACACAGGGACTCTTTTTGTAATTTTCGCAACAGCTTTAGCAATGTTCTTTTGTTCTAAAACTCCGATCAAGCAAACATTACTAACAGTTTGTGGTGCTGCCGCAGGTTTTATTACATTGATAATCTTATCTCCATATAGGATGCAAAGAATGTTTTCTTTTTTGAATCCTAATACTGATGTTTTAGGTTCAGGATATCACATTAATCAATCTTTAATTACAATTGGTTCTGGGGGCCTATTAGGTTCTGGATTAGGCTTAGGGATGCAGAAGTTTGGTTTTGTTCCTCAGTCAATATCTGATTCTATTTTTACAATTCTCGCAGAAGAGATCGGCTTTATTGGAGTTTCTTTACTAATAATTCTATTCTTGGTTTTTTTCTTTAGGGTAATGGTTGTGGCAAAAAGGTCTAGTAATCAGTATTTGAAATTGATGGCTATAGGGATTGGTTGTTGGATAATTGTTCAAACATTTGTTAATATCGGAGCAATGACAGGAGTTTTTCCTTTAACAGGAATACCTTTGCCATTTATTAGTTATGGAGGAACGCATTTAATTGCTGAATTAATAGCGTGTGGATTATTATTGAATATATCTAGGAAATAACTTGTTTAAATTGCTAAAAAAGCATATATTATATATATGTCAAAGATAATATTTACAGGAGGAGGAACGGGTGGGCATGTTTTTCCTATTATAGCGATTGCCGAAAGCATTAGAGAAAAAGATTCTAACGTTGAAATGTTGTATATTGGTCCTAGAGATTTTACTACTAGTGTTTTTTTGCCCAGAGCAAAGATCAGAACAAATTATATTTTTTCAGGAAAGATCAGGAGATACTTTTCTCCCAAAGCATTTATTTCAAATATTGTGGATATATTCTTTAATATTCCCGTTGGCTTTATCCATTCTTTTCTAATAATGTTTTTTGCTATGCCCGATTTGATTGTAAGTAAGGGTGGTTATGGTTCAGTGCCAGTAATCTTTTCAGGATTACTTTTACGCGTTCCTATTTTTATACATGAATCAGACGTGGCTCCTGGATTATCAAATAAAATTAGTGGTCGTTTTGCTAAGAGGATATTTACATCTTTTAGTCCAGAAATTACAGAATACTTTGTTAAGAGCAAGATGATTCAAACAGGTGGACCGGTAAGAAGGTCCATCATTAACTGGAACAAAGAAGATGTCTTAAAATTAAAAGGAGGCAAGGATGTTATTTTTATTATAGGTGGATCTCAGGGAAGTGAAAAGATTAATGATGTTATTTTTCAATTTTTAGGAGAACTATTAAAAGATTTTGAAATAATTCATCAAACAGGAATGAAGGATATCAATAGAGCCAAAAACGAAAGTATCGCCATGGTAAATAAGGAATTATTAGAATACTATCATCCATATTTCTTTTTAGACGAGAAAGAAATTGCTTGTGCTTATAATCTAGCTGATGTTGTGGTTGGTAGGGCAGGAGGAGGAATGATATCCGAAGTCTCTTCGATTGGCAAGCCATCAGTTTTAATTCCATTAAATAAATCAGCACAAAATCATCAAGCAAAGAATGCATACGCATATGCTAAAAATGGTGCTTGCTTAGTTTTGGAAGAACCTAATTTTACAGGCTATTTCTTATTAGAGAAATTAAAAATAATTGATAGAGAAAAGATGTCACAAGCAGCTAAAGAGTTCTCTTTATTTGATGCTAGCGAAAAAATATCAAAAGAAATAATAGAATACTTAAAATGATAAGAACAAGATTTGCACCATCACCAACAGGACCATTGCATATCGGGACTATAAGGACCGCTCTTTTTCCTTTTCTTTTTGCACAAAATAATAAAGGTGACTTTATCTTAAGAATAGAAGATACCGATAAAGAACGTTCGGAAAAAAGATGGGAAGATGAACTTATAAAAGGACTTGATTGGTTGGGTATAAAATGGAATGAGGGACCATTTAGGCAAAGCGAAAGGGGAGAGCTATACAAAGAACAGCTAGAAAAATTAATTAAAGATGGGCATGCTTACCACTGCTTTTGTTCAAAGGAAGAAGTTGAGGCACAAAAACAACACTTAATGGGTCTTGGCGAGGCGCCAGTATACAGAGGCAAGTGCAGAGATTTACCAAAAGAAACAGTTGAAAAATATCTTAAAGAGGGAAAAAAATCAGTCATTAGATTTAGAACACCAGTTAATCAAGTAATATCTTTTAATGATATTATTCGAGGAAAGATTGATAACAACACTAATACAATGGGCGACTTTGTAATAGCCAAGGATTTTGATAACTTTCTATTTAATTTTACTTGCGCAGTTGATGACATGTTGATGGAAATATCACATGTGATAAGGGGAGAAGATCATATTCCTAATACTCCTAAGCAGATTTTAATTATTAATGCACTGGGAGCAAAAGAGCCAAAATATGCTCACTTGCCACTGATACTTGGAACGGACAAGAAAAAAATGTCTAAAAGAACAGGAAAGACATCATTAAATGATTATGTCGCAGAAGGATATTTGCCTGAAGCAGTGCTTAACTTTATTGCATTTTTAGGTTGGAATCCAGGAACTACGAAAGAGATGTATACAATGGAGGAATTAATTAATGATTTTTCTTTAGAGAAGATACAAAAGTCAGCGGCGATATTTAATATTGATAAACTTGATTGGATAAATGGATTATATATTAGAGAAATGTCACTAATGGAGCTCACAGAAAAATGTCTTCCATATCTTCCACAGATGCCGATAGAGGAGTTATTAAAGATAGTTGCCTTATATCATGAGAGATTAAAAAAACTTTCAGAGATAACTGAACTAACTAATTACTTCTTTAAAGAAAAGTTGGACTATGATAAAGAGCTATTGAGATGGAAAGATATGTCTGATGAAGAAATCAAAATATCACTAGAAAAAACATATAATACTATCTCAGAAGGTGGTGATGTGATGGAACTAGCTAACAAAGAAGATAATAGAGGAAATATCTTGTGGCCATTAAGAGTATCTCTTACGGGAAAAAAAAATTCTGCTGGACCACTAGATATTATTAATGTGCTAGGGAAAGAGAAGGTATTGAAAAGGATAAAAGAAGCAATAGAATTGATAAAATAATAATATTAGTATAATATATCCATATGATATCAAGTGAAGAAATTAAAAATATAGCTAAACTTTCATACTTAGAAATTAAAGAAGGTGAAATGGAAGAGATGAGAAAGAGTTTTTCTTCTATTTTAGAATACGTTAAAAAGCTTCAAGAATTAAATACTGATGATATAGAGGCAACGCCAAGCGTTATTGAGTTAGAGAGTGTAATGAGAGAAGATGTTGCTAAAGATAATGATTGTGATTTAATGAGTTCTTTTTCTAGAAGTAAAAATAATTATCTCGAAGTTAAAAAAATACTTTACAATGAAGATTGAAAACCTAACAATTAAATCAGCGCACGAAGGTCTTAAAAATGGGGACTTTACTTCAGTTGAATTAACTACTGCATATTTGAAAAAGATTGAAGAGAAAGATGAGGAGATAAGGGCTTTCGTAACCGTTACAAAAGATTTAGCATTAAAGCAAGCTAAAGAAGCCGATGAAATGATAAAAAGGGGAGAGATGACAATGTTAACAGGAATACCTTGTGCTTTTAAGGATAACTATTTAATTAAAGATGAAAAATGCACAGCAAGTTCTAAGTTCTTAGAAAACTATATCGCACCATATAATGCAACTGTTGTAGAAAAGCTAAAGAAACAAGGAGCTGTGTTCCTAGGTAAAACTAATTTAGATGAATTTGCGATGGGTTCTTCTTGTGAGAAGTCCGCTTTTTTTGCAACTAAAAATCCACGAGATCTACAAAGAGTTCCGGGTGGTTCATCAGGTGGTTCTGCTGCTGCTGTAGCTGCTGATATGTGTGTTTATGCTCTAGGAACAGACACAGGTGGCTCAATAAGACAACCAGCATCATTTTGTGGTGTTGTTGGTTTAAAACCAACATATGGAACAGTTTCTAGAAACGGAATTATTGCGTTTGCATCATCGCTAGACCAAGCTGGTCCAATAACTAAGAATGTTACTGATGCCCAAATTGTTTTTGAGGCAATAAAGGGAGTTGATGAGTATGATTCTACAACTGTTGAATATGTAGAAGAAGAATCAAATAGTTTCAAGATTGGGGTTCCTAAAGAGTACTTCGCAGAGGGCTTGGATGAAAAAGTAAAAGAATCAATTATGGTTGCAATTGATCAATACAGGAAAATGGGAGCAGAAATAGTTGACGTTAGTTTGCCTCACACTGAATATGCTCTAGCTTGTTACTATATAATTGCACCAGCAGAAGCAAGTGCAAACCTGGCGCGATTTGATGGTTTAAGATATGGTCAAAACATTGACGGGATTATAGAAAATAGAACTAATTATTTTGGTAGCGAAGTCAAAAAAAGAATAATGCTTGGAACATATACATTATCTTCAGGATACTATGATGCATTTTACAAAAAAGCGCTAAAAGCTAGAACATTAATTAAAAATGATTTTGAAGAGGCCTTTAAGAAGGTAGATGTAATATTGGGCCCTACTTCGCCATGTTTGCCATTTAAACTAGGAGAGAAGCAAGAAGATCCAATGGCAATGTACTTATCTGATATTTATACTGTGAGTGTTAATTTAGCAGGACTTCCAGCAATATCGATACCATCTAAGAATGAAGGATTGCCTATAGGAATACATTTAATAGGACAACCATTTAAAGAAAAAGCACTTCTTAAAATAGCTAATAATTATGATAGATGATATTTTAAAATTCTTAGAGTCAAGTGAATTATTTGAGTTTCTTTTTCCTTTTAGGATATTATTTTTAATAATTTCAATTGCTTTTATCTTTGCTATCTTTTATTATTATTTTAAGATGGACTATATTCATCCAGTCGCTAAAAGAAGAGTTAATGATTTTTTAAGTTTTCAAAAGTTTGATTCTAAAACTATGTTTACTAAAAGAAGTAAAAAGATTTCTACTTTTTTGAATAAGAAAGATTATAAAAAAGCAATATTAATGATGGAAGAATTATTGATTGATGTTTTGAAGAATAAGGGAACAGTGGGTGTTAATCTATTTGAAATGATAGAAAATTCTTCAATTGCTGATATAGAGGGAATTAAAGATATTTATACTATTGCAGAAGAGATAAAAGAAGGGCATGGTTACATACTTAATATGGAAGAATTACAAAAACTTTTTGATTCTTGCGAAGAGGCATTAAGAAGATTAGAAATTATTACTTGATTTTATTTCATTTTTTGCTAAGATACTATTAGCGGTTTGGAGGAGTAGTACCTCGCCAGTCTCATAAGCTGGAGACCCTGGTGCAATTCCAGGAACCGCAACATTCATTTATGCGCCAGAGTAGCTCAGTGGTAGAGCGCTCGTTTCATAAGCGAGTTGTTATGGGTTCGATTCCCATCTTTGGCACATTATGGACCCGTAGCGAAATTGGTTATCGCGCCTCCCTGTCACGGAGGAGACTGCCGGTTCGAGTCCGGTCGGGTCCGCAAGAGAAGCCCTAAGGGGTTGCTTTTTTATTATCTTTATTTATAATAAAAATATACAGTTAATAATTATAAAAATATGAATTTTATAAACAGAAAAAATTCAAATAATATGGAACTAAAAGAAGCATTAGAGTTAATGATAAAACAAATAGATGAGGTGGGTGGTCAATTCACCTTTGATTTTAAGGTTGATGAAGAAGGATGGGTGGCCAAATGTAGAGAATTTGATGGAATAGTGACAGGAGGATCCAGTAAAAATCCTTCAGAAAGAGAAATAATGGAAGCGTTAACAGACTCTATTAAAACTGCTTTTCATATACCAATAAACGGTTTAGAAATTAAAAATAATATTTCTCTCCCCACCATTTCTATAGCGAGAGAGTTTCAACTTACATAAATCTATGGCAGACAGCAGAATAAAAAGAAATGATCTGTGGCCAAAACTTAAAAATATCAAGAAGAGAGAGGTTTGGATTAAAGCTGCAGAAAGATTGGGTCTCAATGTTACACAACCAAAAGGTGGCTCATCTCATTATGCGATTCGTTTACCAAAATACAATAATCACGATATTAAAGGATTAATATCTAATGTCTATAATCCAGTAAGAAAAGATATAAGCGAATCAATATTTAAAAAACTTCTCGACGCAAATTATGAAGAAGATGAAATCTGGATAGCGCTAAAATTTCTAAAAAAGTAGACAATGAAAAGTTTGCTTTTTTATTCTTTTTGGACTAAAATAGTAGTATATGGATATAGAGAATATCAAAAAGGAAGCCCTTGATAAACTAGAAAATATTAAAGATAGTGTTGATTTAGAATCTTTTAAAAGGGATTATCTTAGTAAAAAAGGAAAAATTAGAGATCTTTTTTCTTTAGTTAAAGATTTACCAATTGAGGAGAAAAAAACATTAGGGCAAAAAATTAATCAACTTGCTCAAGAAATTGAAGAAGTTTTTTTGTTGAAAGAAAAAGATTTTATTAAAGAAAAGAAAGAAGAGATTGATTTAACTTTACCCGCAAAACCAACTGATCTAGGAAGTTTGCATCCAATTACTCAGATAAGGCGTGAAATGGAGAGAATATTTCAATTAATGGGATTTAGTGTTGTAGAGGGTCCTGAGATTGAAGATGAGTGGCATAATTTTGATGCTTTGAATATTCCTGAAGGGCATCCAGCAAGAGATGCATTGTCGCTAGGAAAGACATTTTACTTAAAAGGAGGCAATGTTTTAAGAACTCAAACATCTTCTGCGCAAGTAAGATATATGAAAAAGATGAAGCCACCGATTAGGATTATTGTTCCTGGTAAAGTTTATAGATATGAAACAACCGATGCATCTCATGAAACAAATTTCTTTCAATTAGAGGGTCTTTTAATTGATGAAAATGTTTCCGTTGCTAATTTAAAAGCAGTATTAAAAAAGTTTCTTGAAGAATTCTTTAAAAGAGAAGTAGAGATAAGGTTGCGACCAAGCTATTTTCCTTTTACAGAGCCAAGCTTTGAGGTTGATATGCTTTGTACTGTTTGTGATGGTAAGGGTTGTGCAGCATGCAAAAGAACAGGTTGGGTTGAAATATTGGGAGCTGGAATGGTTCATCCTAATGTAATAAAAAATGGGGGACTGGATCCTAAAAAATACAAAGGATTTGCTTTTGGGTTATCAATTGATAGACCAACAATGATGAAATACAAGATTAATGATATAAGATTATTTCATAGCGGTAATCTTAATTTCTTAAAACAATTCTAATAAGATGATATTTTCATATAATTATTTACAATCTTTTTTTAAAGAAAAACTGCCAACGCCAACAAAAATAGCTGAGATTTTAACAATGCATGCTTTTGAAAATGAATATGTAGAAAAGAAAGGTAGTGACTATATCTTAAGTATAGATGTTTTGCCTGATAGAGCAGGGGATTGTTTGTCACATATTGGACTCGCAAGAGAATTATCAGTATTATTGGGTATAAAAGTTATTTATCCAAAAGCAAAAATTAAAGAAACATTAAAAGAAAAGCTACCAATCATTATTGAGAATAATGATGATTGTTTAAGATATACTGCATCAATAATTAAAGATGTTAAAATTGAAGATTCTCCCAAGTGGATTAAAGATAAACTAGAAGTTTGTGGAATTAATTCTATTAATAATATAGTGGATATTACTAACTATGTTATGCTTGAAACAGGTCAACCAATGCATGCTTTTGATTATGATAAAATTGTTGGAGGCATAACTGTCAGGAAAGCTAAAAAGGGAGAAAAAATATCTCTTTTAGGAGAGAAAGAATATACCTTAGATGAAAGTATTTTAGTTATAGCTGATGATGAAGCGCCTCTAGCAATAGCTGGAATTAAGGGTGGTAAAAAAGCTGAAATTACAAAAGAAACAAAGAATATTGTTTTAGAATCAGCTAATTTTAATCCTAAGCTAATATCACAAACAGCAAGGCGACTAAACATCAGAACAGATGCTTCAATTAGATTTGAACAAAACATTGACCCTAATTTAACAGCTAGTGCAATTGAAAGAGCGGTTGATTTAATAGGTTTGCCTTCATCAAAAAAGATTGATGTTTACGAAAAAAAATTAAAGCCGTGGAATATTAAGATTAATATTGATGAGATTAATAATACCTTAGGAGTCAATATTTCAAAAAAAGAAATTATTAAAATTTTAACAAATTTGGGTTTTACGGTTAAAGAAAATTTGATAATTGAGGTGCCAACTAGAAGACAAGATATCACTATTCCTGAAAATATTACTGAAGAGGTGGGTAGAATTTATGGATATGATAAAATTCCTTTAACTTTACCTGAATTTTCTGAGCCAGCAAAAATTAATTATGATATATTTTGGCAAAATAAAGCAAAAGATATAATGAAGGAACTAGGATATTCAGAAGTTTTTGGATATTCTTTTATAGGTGATCAAGAAAAAGATGATTTTAATTTAACTGTTAGGGAAATTATTAATCCTGCCAGCTCATATTATAAATATCTTAGACCAGTAATTTTCCCTCAATTAATTAATTTTACTAAAGAAAATCTTAAGTATTTTGACAAGGTTAAAATATTTGAATTAGGAAAAGTTTTTGGAAAAGAAGAAAGGGTCGTTTTATCTGGGGCGCTAAGCAATAATGATTATCTTAGGGTTAAAAGTGATATTCTTGCACTATTTAATAATTTAGGAATTAATAATGTTTCTTTTACTAAAGAAGAAATAAAAATTGGAAAAGATATTATTGGAATAATGGGAATTAAATCAGGAATTACATTTTTTGAGTTTGATTTTGAGAAAATACAAAAAAATGCTATTGATAATAGAGAATACAAGCATGTTTCTTATCATCCAATAGCAACAAGGGATATATCCGGCTTAATTGATGAAAAGATAGATGTTGAAGAAATTGTATCTAAAATAGAAAAAATTAATCTAGTTAAGTCAGCGGAGGTTTTTGATGTTTACAAGGGAAAAAATGTTCCATCGGGCAAGAAAAGTATTTCTTTGAGAATAAACCTTCAATCAGAAGAAAAAACTCTTGATGGGCAAACAATTGATAAAATAATAATTAAAATTAAAGAAACCATAAATTGGGAAGAAAGAAAATAATATGGCAAAAAAAGAATCATACAGCGCAAAAGATATATTTGTTTTAGAAGGTCTTGATCCGGTAAGGAAAAGGCCGGGTATGTATATTGGTTCAACTGGACCACAAGGACTGCATCATTTAGTTTATGAAGTAGTGGATAATGCATTAGATGAAGCATTAGGAGGTCATTGTGATAAAATTGAAGTTTATTTACTTCCTGATAACTATGTTAAAGT
>JAQUXE010000017.1 GCA_028692555.1 Minisyncoccota bacterium | reverse complement strand
AGAGGAAGATGGGTCTAATTTTAAGAGCTGTTAATAGCGAAAATCAAAAATCTTTTGTAGAAATTATGATATCTAGTAAAACCATATCTGAGTTTTTTGATAATATGGTTTATTTAGAAACATTAAATTTAAAGAATCAAGAACTTCTTACTCATTTTCAAGCACTGGATGCTAATCTAAAAGAAAAGAAAATTACACTAGAGATAGAAAAAGGAGATAGGGAAAGTTTACTTGCCTTGCAAGCACTTCAAAAACAGGCCTCAGCTGCAGCGAAACAAGAAAAGGATGGTTTGTATAACTTAACAGAAGCACAATATCAAGCACAACTTGAACAAAGAGAAGCGGTTGAAGCAAAGGCAGCAGAAATAGCAAAGAAGTTAATTTCAATGGTTGGTTTAGTCGAAGATCAAAAAGCACCAACGTTTGGAGAAGCACTTGAATTAGCAAAAAGTGTTGGTAATTCAGTCGGAGTGAGACCAGCATTTTTACTTGGAATCATTAGTCAAGAATCAGCGATAGGAAGGAATGTTGGTCAATGTTACATTACTGATGCTAAGACAGGTGGGGGGGCCTATAGTAGTGGAAAATTATTATCTAGAATTATTCATCCAACTCGTGACTTGCCAGTATTTTTAGAAATAATTAAAGATTCTGGAAGGATAATGGAAAAAACTCCTGTGTCTTGTTGGATTGCTCAGTGTGCAACTTCATATAGAGGATCTTATCTTTATTCGAAAGCTAGTGTAAGAGATGATGGTTCAATTATTTGTTCTAAATCAGGATATGTTCCATTTGGCTTTGGAGGAGCAATGGGTCCAGCTCAATTCATACCTAGTACTTGGCGAACTGTTGAAGATAAGGTTAAGGCGGCAACTGGAAAGAGCGTTGTTGATCCATGGAATTTACTAGATTCATTTACTGCTTCTGCAATATATTTAAAAGATTTAGGAGGTGGGAAAACTTCAGGTGAATACAGTGCGGCTTCAAGATATTATGGTGGATCAAGTTCATATGCTAGCCAAGTGAGAACTAGAGCATGGTGTATTCAAGAATACATTGACAAGGGAGAGATGACCACCGCTTGTGAAAAACTAATATTTTAAAACAGGACTTAGTCCTGTTTTTTTGATAATTGGTTTATCATTTTATCAATTTTTCCTTGCATCATTCCTTCGATATCGTGCCAGCTTTTTTTAATCCTGTGATCAGTTACTCTGTCTTGAGGGAAATTATATGTTCTAATTTTTTCTTCTCTTGAAGCACTTCCGATTTGAGATCTTCTTGCTCCCGTCATTTGCTTATCTAGCTCCTGCCTTTTTCTATCCATTAGCCGAGCTGCTAGAATTGAAAGGGCAGTTTCTTTATTTTGTCCTAAACTTCTTTCATTTTGACAAGTAACGACTTCACCAGTTGGTATGTGTGTTAATCTAATAGCAGACATTCTTTTGTTAACATATTGTCCTCCCGCTCCTGATGCTTTGTATGTATCCACTCTTATATCCTGAGGCCTAATATCAATTTCTGTTGCTTTTGGTTTCGGTAGTATTGCTACAGTTGCAGTAGAAGTATGTATTCTTCCTGACTTTTCTGTTTCTGGTATTCTTTGTACCCTATGAACACCCGCTTCATTTTTAAATAGGGAATATATATTGTCTCCTGATATTTCCATTGTTATTTCTTTTATGCCCCCAATCTCTGTTTGGCTTGAGTCAAGAACCTCTACTTTCATTCCTTTGCCTTGAGCATACCTTGTATACATTCTAGATAAATCAGTAGCAAAAAGGGCGGCCTCTCCTCCGCCGACCCCCGCTCTTATTTCCATAATAATTGCGCTGTATTTTATTTCTTCAGACATAGCAATTAATTCTTTTGTTTAGCCGCTCTTTCTTTGAACTTTTGGATTCTTCCTACTTTGTCAGAACCTCTTTCTTTGCCTGTATAGAAAGGATGACATTGAGAACAGATTTCAACTTCCATGTTTTCAATAGTTGAGCCAAATTCAAACATTGCGCCACAAGCACAACTAATTTTTGCTTTGTCAAAATATTTTGGATGGATTTCTTTTTTCATATGATTAGTTTATACCAAAAAAGAGAATAGAAATCAAGAGCCATTGCTATTTTATGATAATTATTGTATAAGTTAATTATTCTCAGGGGTGAGGATTATGGAAAAAAAAGCAAAATTAATAATGTATGTTTTTGCATTTATTGTATTTTTGACTTTTTCGGCTTCTTGGTTGTTGTATGAAAATCAAGAAGTTACTGTCAAGATTGAGGGAATCAACGAAAGTATTTTTGTTAATTCCTTTGACGAATGGCTCGTTGAACAACAAAAAGACATTTTCATTTTAAAGATTGAAAATTTTGAAAATTTTAATTCTTTAAAAGTTGAAAATCAAAATGCCTGGTTTTCTTATAAGGAAGAAAGCCGTACTAAAGAACTTATTGATACTTTTACTGTATATCAATGGTTTTATTGGCAATCTCCAGAATATGTCGCTGATGCTTCAGGAAATAATTTAATAATTCCTGGGGAAAAGGTTATAATTTTTTACGAAGAAGACTATGAAATTGGTAAAACAATAATTAACCTTAATCACGGTGGGGAAAATATAATTGGTACGATTACTAATATATACCTGATTTTATATATTTTATGTATTGTGTCCATAGGTTTGCTGTTGGTATTAGGATTTTTTGTTTCTTGTGCCGAAAACAAGGGATCACAATGATCCTCTTTTTTTATTCTAACCTCTTGCCATTTGAAAATTGTTATGATATACATTACCTATATGGAAGAAACAAAAACAGACAAAATTTCTAAATATAATATTTCAATTGACGAGATGATTAAAGTTGGTCTTGGTTATGGTCACGACAAGTCAAAATTGAATCCTAAAATGAAGGACTATATTGCCAAACAAAAAGACAGGGTTAATTTGATTGACCTAGACAAAACAGCAGAGAATTTAGCCGAAGCGTTGGACTTTATTAAACAATTAAAGGAAGAAGGCAAGTCAATTATTTTTGTTGGAACAAAAGTTGCAACAAGAGATTTGGTTAAAGATGTTGCTATCAAGTGTGGCGCTCATTATGTTAGCGAAAGATGGATTGGCGGATTATTTACAAACTTTAAAGAAATCAGAAAGAGAATAAATTATTATAAGGATCTTGAGCAATCTACAAAAGAAGCTGACTTCGAAAAGAAGTTCGTTAAGAAAGAAAGATTGCAAATGTTAAAAGAGTTAGAAAGATTGAGAATTAAATTTGAGGGAGTTAAGAATATGGAAGAAATGCCTGGCGCAATTTTTATAGTTGATGTAGAAGAAGATGAGATTGCATTAAAAGAAGCTATTCAGTCAAAAGTTAAAATTATTGCTATTGCCGATACTAATATTGACCCAACTAAGATTGATTATCCAATTCCTGGAAATGATGACGCGTACACAGCTATAGAATATATCTTATACAAAATAGAAGAAGTTTTAATTTAAAAAAATAATGGCAGTTGAAATAGAAACTATTAAACAATTAAGAGAAGAAACAGGAATTTCTCTAGGTGATTGTAAGAAAGCCCTTGAAGAATCAAATGGTGATATTTCTTTAGCTAAGGATTACCTTAAAAAAAGAGGAGCTGCTGTAGCTCAAAAGAAAACTGAAAGAGAAGTTGGTGCAGGAATTATAGATTCATACATTCACTCAAACAAAAGATCAGGAGTTTTGCTTGAAATAAATTGTGAGACCGACTTTGTTGCAAGGGGAGAGGATTTTCAAAACTTGTCTCATGAGATTTGTTTACAAATTGCATCAATGAAACCAATGTATTTAAAAGAAGAAGAAGTTCCTGAAGATGTATTAGAAAAAGAAAAGGAAATTATTGCTGAGCAAGTTAGGGAATTAAACAAGCCCTCTGAAATTGCAGAAGGAATTATTAAGGGAAAATTAGAAAAATACAAAAAAGATGTTTGCTTGCTAGATCAGTTGTGGGTCAAGGATGACAGTAAAACAATTCAATCTTTAATCAATGAATATATTGCCAAAACAGGTGAGAATATTATTGTTAAAAGATTTGTAGTTTATGAATTTTGAAACAATTGCTTTGGTTGTCGCAATTACTAGTTTTTTAACTTTAGCATTTTTTATTTTTAAAAAAATACCAAAAGTTAAAGAAGCTCCTGAAGCAGAAGCAATTTTTATTAAGAAAGAATTAAAGGAAAAGATTAAGGTTGAGACAAAGAAAGCGACAAAACAAAGTGCTAATTTTTTAGAGGCACTATTGCATAAATTTTTAAGTAAGGTTAGAATATTATCTCTGAGGGTAGATAAGAAATTGTCTGATTGGATAGTTAAATTAAGAGAGAGATCAAAGAAGAAAAAGATTGACTTGTATTGGTCAGAAATTAAGGAGTCAATTAATAGAAAAAAGTAATTTGCCGGTATAGCTCAGTGGTAGAGCAACTGTTTTGTAAACAGTAGGTCGGGGGTTCAAATCCGTCTACCGGCTCATATTTGACATTTTGAGAAATATTGGGTATTATCCCTATGTTATCTTGTACTTTGATAATTGAATACAGCAAATCATTTTAGTAGGATTTTTTTGAGAACAACTTAGTAAGTTTTTTAGAGTTGTTCCGCTATTTTTTTTGAGAGTTTGATCCTAGCTCAGGATGAACGCTGGCGACGTGGATAAGGCATGCAAGTCGAACGGTTGTAGCAATACAGCAGTGGCGAACGGGTTAGTAACACGTAGATATCAACCCTTTACTCGGGCATAACCTGGAGAAATCCAGGCTAATTCCCGATAGTCCGGCAACGGTAAAGATTTTTCGGTAAAGGATGAGTCTGCGTCCTATCAGCTAGTTGGTGAGGTAATGGCCCACCAAGGCGATGACGGGTAGGCGGAGTGAGAGCTTGACCGCCAACAATGGCACTGAGACATGGGCCATACTCCTACGGGAGGCAGCAGTCGAGAATATTCGACAATGGGCGCAAGCCTGATCGAGCGACGTCGCGTGTGGGATTAAGATCTTCGGATTGTAAACCACTTTTCTAGGGGAAGAACTTTGACTGTACCCTAGGAATAAGGGGTGACTAAACTCGTGCCAGCAGTAGCGGTAATACGAGTGCCCCAAGCGTTATCCGGATTTATTGGGCGTAAAGGGTCTGTAGGTGGTTTGTTAAGTTTCTCGTTAAAGCTCCAGGGCTCAACCTTGGAAAAGCGGGAAAAACTGGCAAACTAGAGGATGTTAGAGGCTGATGGAACACTTGGTGAAGGGGTGGAATCCGTTGATATCAAGTGGAACACCAAAAGCGAAGGCAATCAGCTGGGACAGTCCTGACACTGAAAGACGAAAGCGTGGGGAGAGAAAAGGATTAGATACCCTTGTATTCCACGCCCTAAACGATGAATACTAGCTATTGCAAGTGTCGACCCTTGCAGTGGCGAAGCTAACGCGTTAAGTATTCCGCCTGGGAAGTACGGCCGCAAGGCTAAAACTCAAAGGAATAGACGGGGACCTACACAAGCGGTGGATCACGTGGCTTAATTCGACAGTAAGCGAGGAACCTTACCAGGGCTTGAAAAGTTAATGAAAGCATTTCGAAAGATTTGCCCACCCACAAGGACATTAACCCAGGCGCTGCATGGTTGTCGTCAGCAGGTGGCTTGAGTTGCTCCCTTAAATGGGGTAACCTGCGCAACCCTTGCTCTATGTTTCATGTGTCATAGAGGACTGCCTGGGACAACCAGGAGGAAGGTGAGGATGACGCCAAATCAGCATGGCCCTTTGATGCCCTGGGCTGCACACGTGATACAATGGGATTGACAACGGGAAGCGAAAGAGTAATCTGGAGCAAATCCTATCAAACAATTCCTCAATTCGGATTGAGGTCTGAAACTCGACCTCATGAAGCCGGAATCGCTAGTAACCGCAGATCAGCCACGCTGCGGTGAATATGTCCCTGGGTCTTGTACTCACCGCCCGTCACGTCAAGCGAGTTGGGGATACCCGAAGTTCCATGCAAATGGGCCTAAGGTAGATTCAATAAGAGGGACGAAGTCGTAACAAGGCACGGGTAGCGGAAGCTGCTCGTGGATCATTTATTTTTTTAAATGTTTGTCGACCGCTATTAATTCGCGAGTGATCACTGAATTAATGGCGAGGTATTGATCTCTCTACCTTAACAAGAGATTATTTTATACATAGCGGAACAACTCTAAGAAACTAACTAATAATGAAAAGCATAGGACCATCTCAGTATCGTATTTTTCGTAAACTTTACAAGAATGCGGCAAGAGAAATGTGCAAAGATTGCGCAGACTTTATTTTGCCTAATTCAAAAATACTTGACTTTGGTTGTGGTTCAGGAACGGTAGGAAAAGAATTTGAGATATTCTTTAATGGGGAGATATTAGGAGTTGATATTATTGACAACAGAATAGAGGATATGAAATTTATCAAATACAATGGTGAAGATTTATCCTTTTTAGACAACAATTATTTTGATATAGTTTTAATTAATTTTGTTTTACACCATTGCAAAAATCCAAAAGAACTGCTAAAAGAAATAAAGAGAGTTTCAAAAGATACCATTATTTTATATGAAAATATTCCAGAGGGAATACTTAGTAGAGTTATGTGTTTCTTGCATGGAGTATCTTTTGCAAAATTATTTCAGAAAAATGAAGAGATAGGAGAGTTCTTTACAAAAGAAGAGTGGGAAGATATTTTTAAAGAAGTTGGATTAGAAGTTATTCATTCAAAAAAGGTTTCTGCCTGGTTCAACCCAATGAAAGAACACCTTTTCATATTAAAGAAGGGTGTGTAGCTCAGCTGGTTAGAGCGCGTCACTGATAATGACGAGGTCCCTGGTTCGAGTCCAGGCATACCCACACAGTATCTTGATAATTAAATAAGGGCCGATGGCTCAATTGGTAGAGCACCTCATTTGCAATGAGGGGGTTCGGGGTTCGAGTCCCCGTCGGTCCACATTTAATCTCCCTATGGGGAGATTTTATTTTATGCTATAATATCAACTATGAAAGAAATAGTTTTTGCAACAAGTAATAATGCTAAAATAAATCAAATTAATTTCATAATTAATCATTTTAATTTTCCTGTTAAAATAATACCGGGTAAAGATTTTTTTGGTGATAAGATTAGTCCAATTGAAAAAGGTTCAAATGTAATGGAGATTGCACTAAATAGCGCAATAGATGTTTCAAATAGGATTGGATTGCCTGTTATTGCTGAAGATACTGATTTTCAAGTCAAGGCCTTAAATGGAAAACCTGGAATAAAAGCAGGGGATTATTTAAAAAAGCATGGAAGGAGGTGCATATTAAAACAAATAGAAGGAGCCAAGGAAAGAGATGCTATTATTAGTTCAGCGGTAGCATATGTTAATCCTGATGGAACAGTAAAAGTATTTTCTCACATTGTTGAAGGAATTATTTCAAATGAAGAATCATTTTGCAATTATCCTGATTGGATATCTCCAAGCAATGAAAACATTTTTGGGGGAGGGTATAATGCAATATTTATTTCAAAGGGCAAGAAAAAAACTCTTGCAGAGATTGATCCTGTGAGTGCAATATCTTTTTCGTATAGAGAAGTTAATTTTGTTAACC
>JAQUXE010000016.1 GCA_028692555.1 Minisyncoccota bacterium | reverse complement strand
TCGCTGTTTTTATACTAGAGGGATTTAGTCCTAATTTTAATTTAATGGATTCTCTTTCTCACCTAGCACTAACATTAGTGATTATAGGGATAACTATATTAGCATGGAAAAAACCTCACATTGGTGGATGGATTTTTATTCTTTTAGGAGGACTATACCTGATGGATAATTTTAATTCTCATTATTCAAATTTAATTATTCTCGCAGGATTGCCCATCTTAACAGGAACCCTCTTCTTGATTAAAAAATGAATTTTATTACTCCAATTGAAAACATTTCTGGTATTGGTAGCGCTTACCAAAAAAGATTAAAAAACCTAAAAATCAAAACCTTGGGTGATCTTTTGTATAACTTTCCAAGAGATTACAAGGATTTTTCTAAAATATCAAAAATTAAAAATATAAGAATAAATGAGATAAATAGTATCTCTGGAAAAATTATCAGCATTGAAGAAGAAAAAAGTCCTCACAAAAGAATGTCTCTTACCAAGTGTTTAATTGAAGATGATTCTGCTTCTCTTGAAGTAATTTGGTTTAATCAACCATATATGACTAAATCATTAAAAGCTGGTGACGAAGTAATGCTTTCTGGCAAGGTGAATATAAATAGATATAGTGTCCAAATGGTCTCCCCTACCTTTGAAAAAATATCACTAAAAGAAACTATTCACACAGGAAGAATCGTTCCAATATATTCTGAAACAAAAGGCATAACTTCAAAATGGATTAGATATGTCTTAAGGCCAATTCTAGATAAGATAAAAAGTAAAATACCAGAAACATTGCCCGAAGAAATTATTAAAAAGTATAATTTACTAACCCTTCCTGACGCAATAGAGAAAATACATTTTCCTGACAAAACAGAAGGTGTTGTTGAAGCACAAAGAAGATTTGTTTTTGAACAGTTATTCTTAATTTCTCTTTTAAATATGAAGAAAAGAGACGAGTTAAAGAAAGAAGAGGCCCCAGCAATACCAATAAACCTACCAGTAATTAAAAGATTTATTAATTCTCTTCCCTTTACTCTCACTCCTGCTCAAAAGAAATGTTCTTGGCAGGCAATGAAAGATATGGAAAGGAACTTTCCCATGAACCGATTACTGCAAGGAGATGTTGGCTCAGGAAAAACAGTTGTGAGTGCTATTGCTGCAATTAATACTGTTAAAGCAAAGCGTCAGGTCGTCTTAATGGCTCCAACAGAGATATTAACAAAACAACATTTCAAAACATTCTTTAATTTATTAAAAAACTTTAATATCAATATTGGTCTTTTAACAGGAAAAGAAGACATCTATTATTCTAAGAAATTGAGGTCCGACACAATTGAAATATCAAGAAAGAAACTCTTGGAGAAAACAGAGAAAGGTGAAATTGATATTTTGATTGGAACCCAGGCCTTAATTACTCAAACAAAAACAAAAGAGAATAAAGTGAAGTTTAATGACTTAGGTTTAATTATAATCGACGAACAACACCGTTTCGGCGTTAAACAAAGAGCCACTTTGTCCCCTAAGAAGAAAATTGCTCATTTGTTATCAATGACTGCTACTCCTATTCCCCGAACTCTTACCTTAACAATCTGGGGCGACTTAGATTTATCAATAATAGACACCTTACCTAAGGGTAGAAAGAAAATAAAGACGGAAATTATTACAGAAGAAAAGAAAGCATATTCTTTAATTGAAAAA
Organism: Minisyncoccota bacterium; assembly: GCA_028692555.1. Lineage (GTDB taxonomy): Bacteria > Patescibacteriota > Minisyncoccia > Minisyncoccales > Minisyncoccaceae > UBA2558. The sequence goes on along the minus strand of JAQUXE010000016.1, from coordinate 6,529 downwards.
GAAATTAAAAAAGGCAGGCAGGCCTTTGTTATTTGTCCAAGAATAGAATCAGATGAAGATGAGTCATCATTATTAAAATCAGTTAAAGATGAGCATGAAAAACTTTCAAAAATCATCTTTCCAAAATTAAGAATAGAAATGCTTCACGGAAAAATGAAGCCAAAGGAAAAAGATAAAATAATGAAGGACTTTAAGAATAAGAAGTTTGATGTACTTGTTTCAACTTCTGTTGTTGAAGTGGGAATAGACGTCCCCAATGCTACTGTTATGATGATTGAAGGTGCCGATAGATTTGGACTAGCTCAATTGCATCAATTTAGAGGTAGGGTCGGTAGAGGAAAAGACCAATCATATTGTTTCTTACTTACCGAATCAAAAAGCAAAACAACCATTGAGCGAATGAAAGCAATGGTAAAATATGATAGTGGCTTTAAGTTATCTGAAATTGACCTTAGATTAAGAGGGCCAGGCGACTTTATGGGTAAAAGACAGTGGGGCATGCCCGATTTCGTAATGTCATCTTTAAATAACTTAGAAATTATCAGAGAAGCCAGAAATGCCTCAGAAGATGTTTATCCTATTTCAAATGATAGATTGAAAAAACGCCTTGAGGCGTTTGAAGAAAAACTACACCTAGAGTAATTATTTTCTAATTTTTGGTGTCACCCAAAATCCCATATACTTTCCAAAAAGCCAATGCATCTGAGCGTGAAGTGCTGGCAAGGCACTAAAGAACATCATCACAAAAGGAATCATCGCCCACTCTACTATAACTAGAATGTTTTTTGACTTACCATAATTGGCTGGTTTAGGTGGAAGCAAAAGCATACTTACCCAGATTGATATAACAAGACAAGACATCGTAATGGTTAAGATTAGCCCTGTTATTTTTGGTAAATTATATGACAAGAGTGATTTTGAAAACTCTGACCCTCCGATCATTAATGGTAACCATCCTAGTGCAAAAATTAGAATTGCTGAAACAGCCCAAGAAATATGGCCCTCTATTAAATCAAGACCCATTGATAATTTCTTCTTCAATGGAACTTTTTTATTCTTCATAGAAGCAAAGACAAAAAAAGGAACCTCCCCTACTCCATAAGCCCACCTCTTCTGTTGCTTGTAAATATTCTTAAGAGTTGTTTTCAAATTCTCTGCACAATTAGCATCCATTGATACTGGATAATAAATTGGTTCCACTCTGTAATCACCATCGTACTCAAAGAAGCATTGCCAAAAAATTCTTGAGTCGTCAGATATAACATTTCTTTGCTTAAAGCCGACATCGTTAAGCGCTTTAAATGGCATTGAATGAGAAGAGAAAGTGACTAGCTTGTCTGGTCTTTCTTGATTCATTGTGTGCCAAAAAGAAGACGCAAAAGCAAATACTCTAGACAATGATGGCGTATCCCAGATATTGTTTAGATATAGTGGAATTGGCTGAAAACTTGCTCTTAGAGGGTTATTAACTGTTAAATAGTAGTGAGTTAAGCAACTAAAGTATTTAGGATAAACACAAGCATCAATATCAAAAGAAGAAACTATAATATTTTCATAAGGAATGCTTAATTCATCAATTAACTTCTTTGCCTCTTTAGTTGCCCATGCATCATTAGCTCCATGGCCAGCAAGCTCTCCAATAATATCACTTGGATGGAAAGTAATTAAAAACTTAAAAAACTTATCTCCGTAATCTTTCTTGATTTCAGAAGAAATAATCTCTGCATTTTCTCTATCAGCCTCTTCGCAAGCAAAAACAATTATCATTTTATCTTTAGGATAGTCGGTCTTAACTAAACATTCCATTGTTGTGCGAGCAACTTCAATCGGCTCTTTAAAGGTTGGCAATATTACTAGATGATAAATATCTCTAAATGAGTTCACATTAATTCCGTTTTGAGGAACACCCAATTCTTCTAGTTTTTTAATCCAATCCTCGCGCTCATTTTTTTTCATTTTAGAATAACCGTCCTTTAAGTAAAAAGCGAAATAAATTGTTCTTAGCAAAAAATAGATATCATAAACGATAATAAAAAAAGCTATCAATATAGGAAGCTTCCAAGAAAAAAGAATTGCTAAAAAAAGTATTAGCAAGCTTGTAATCCCAATAAACATTTCTAAGAAACGATATATTCTTCTTTCCTTGGGATTTTCTAAGTCCGCAGCCCTACCAATCTTTAGATAATATTTTTCATTCATTGTGACCCCACAGGGAATCGAACCCTGATTACCAGATTGAAAATCTGGTGTCCTAACCGTTAGACGATGGGGCCTCTAACAAAGTATATATACCAAAAAAACAGCAAAAAGACAAGATTAAAACTCAATCTTTTCTCCTGGGTCAATCTTTCCTTTTTTTGTTTCTTTTACTTCTTTAATCATCTCTCTTAGTCCTACTATATCAATTTTGTCTTCTTTCTTTTCTTTTTTAGCAGGAACAAAGGCCTTTGCCGTTTTTTCTAAACTCACCTCTCTTGGCTTGCCAAGGCAATTCTTACAATAAACTGGTCTTTTATTATCTGGTTCGAATGGAACCTTAACCTTCTTGCCACAAACCTTACATTCGGCATCATACAAATCTTTTCTTGGCTTGTCCTCAACAATGCCTGTATACTTTGATATTTCTTTTTCAATAATCTCCTTATCTTTTCCGTACTTCTTTCTTGATTCTTCAATAATTGCTTCTTCATAATCTTTCTCAAAAGTGGCTGGAGCTAATGTTTCAGCAGAAAATGGCCTTGAAGTTAGTCCATCAATCATTAATTTAACATATATATTTTGCCTAGACAGGTTAACTAAATCAGTAGAATAAAACTCAGGAGAAAACTCTCGCTCTAAAAACTCTCCGTCCTCAGCACCAACCCTAAAGGTAATCATCGTGCCAACGTTTCCAAAAACGGCTTCTCTCACTTTGTCTTCCATTTGTCCAATATATTGATGAGCTAAAATTAAAGACAATCTATACTTCCTTGCTTCTGATAAAATACTAGCGAATGAATCAGTTGAAAAGTTCTGAAATTCATCAATGTATAGGGCAAAATCATTTCTTTCGCTTTCAGAAATATCCACTCTAGACATTGCTGCAAGTTGAAGTTTAGTAACAAGTAATGCCCCTAGTAATCGAGATGAATCCTCCCCTATTCTTCCTTTAGAAAGATTAACTATTAATATTTTTTTCTCGTCCATTATACGCCTAATATCAATAGTTGATTTTTTTTGTCCAATAATATTTCTAATTAGGGGGCTAGAAATAAACTGCCCAATCTTATTTTGAATAGCTGCAGTTGCTTCTGTCTCATATCTTTGAGAATACCTACTAAACTCTTTTGTCCAAAAGGCCTTAACAACTGGATCGTGAACATCTTCAAGAACTTCTTTTCTCCAATCAGCATCAGATAACAACCTATTAATGCCAAGCAATGTTGAGCCCTTGATTTCAAGCAAAGCCAAAACTGCATTGTTTAAAATATATTCCATTCTAGAAGACCAAACATCAGGCCATATTTTCTTAAATACGCCCATTAGTCCTCCAGCAATCAAGTGCCTATAATCAGGGTCAACTTCTTCCATTATGTTAAAGGCAATCGGCATATTTATATCAGAAGGATTAAAGTAGATTACATCTTTAATTCTTTCTTCTGGAACGAACTTGAGTAATTCTTCTGACGCCTCTCCATGAGGATCAATAAAGCCAAGACCATTTCCATTTCTAATATCCTGAACAGCCATATTCTTTAATAGTTCTGTTTTACCCATTCCTGTTTTTCCAATGATATAAACGTGGCGCCTTCTATCGTCAAATTTAATTCCAAACTTCTTCTGCTCTCCCCTAAAGTTTGTTTTACCAAAAAATATAATATCTTTATTCATAATAATTTTATTCTATAGGCAACGTTGAAGGAGGAGCAGCCTTTTTCATTTCTATTCTTTCTAATGCTGATGATGGAACCGCATCAATTCCTGGGAAGTGATACATTGTTGCTAATTCTTCAATACTAAAAGTAAACATTGATCCCTCAACAGGATAGGGATCAAAAGAAGGATCTCTATTCCTATACTTATCTAAAATATCTCTTTTTCTTAAATACAATCTTCTTGCAGTAAAGATATCAGGTGCTTGTATTTTTGTTGTTACCTCTCCCCACGGTTTTAAATTATTAAGATTCTGAGTTGCAAATTGAGCGAAAAAACTCACTCCAAAACCCTTAGCTCCACCAAAGAAAACATCTCTTTTAGCTAAATAAATATATCTAATGAATCCTTGAAAACATGGTTTTGATACTTTCTTTTCTATTGCTGAAACAACATCTCTTTCTCCAGAGGTTAATTTCATTTCCGGTGGCAAAATTGACTGTTCTTCTTTAGCTGGTTCTGCCATTTTTCCAGTGAATAATAGATTAAAGAAATCCTCTACTATAGAAACGAATCCTTCCTTCTTATTTCTATTAACCAACTTATTAACTTCTTCTTTACCTCTACCAACATAATCATTCTCTTTTGGTGTGATTGGCCACATAGTTAACTGTATCCACATCTGTTCTCCCTTGCTAGTTCTTGAAATTGTTTCAAATAATGATGATAAAGGATCGATTCTCTTCTCTTCACTGGGAGTATCAGGTTTTTCTTCAAAAAATTGCTCGTATGTTTTAATTGGATAAATATCTGGCTTAACAAATTCAAAATCGGTTCCCCACAAATCCCATTCGCTATTAGGAATATCCATTGGGACTTGTTTTGTATAATCGGGAACCTCAACTATTTCTACTTCAGGATATTGAGAATATATTGCTGATTCAATAAGCTTCCTGTTACTTTTTGGTATTCTAATATAGAAATGAGGCACTCCATCTATTCCGGCTATTTCAAACGATGTTTTAAGGATCGATTTTCCTTCAAAGTATGATGCCCTCCAATCCTTAGGTGGATCATAACTTCCCCATATAGAGTTCATTACATTCTCCATCGCTTTAACTGGTCTAGTTAATTCGTGAGGTATCTTTATCTCTAGGACAATCCCTTCTCTTGATTTGTCACCCACCCATACTATAGCCATATAAAGAGTAAAATAAAACTTTAATTGAGGATAAAGCAAAAAAGGAGGCACTATCCACCAGAATTGAATTATGAAGGCTTTTAATATCAAAAAGTAAGGCGCTACTTTTTCTATTATTAATGCCGTTTCTAACATTGTTATGCTTCTTTAATTTTATACCTTCCCTCTTCGTCCCTTTTAAAAAACTTTTTGTTTTGAAGATTAAGTAAAACAGTAGACTCTTTCACCATTCTTTGGTTAAGAACATAACTAACTATTTCTTCCTTTGGTAAGCCACTATCGGAAACACTCAAAACTTGATAAATTACATCTCTCACTTGTCCAGGATTATAGCCCCAGTCTTTTAAAGCATAGTATCCCCTACCAACCAAAATAAAATCTTGATTTCTAATTAATTCGTTGTGAATTGTTTGAGGATGAAGATTTCTTTTTTGAGGCAATCCCCTAATCATCTCTGACACGTCCTTAAAGTGAATTGGTTTTTTCTCTTGATTTAAAATTAATTTGATTTTATCTTTTACTGTTTTAGGGTTAACTTCGGGCCAAGAGCTTAGTCCCATTTTTTTACCATCATATGTTTTTAAAATCTCTTTTGATATCTCTAATTCTTCAGGAAAACTTTTAATCTCTCTTGGTTCCCCTTCTTCTTTTAATTCTTTGATTGTTTTTTTAATATTTTCTTTCGCTCTTGAAATACTTTCTTTATTTATTGCCCAAAAAGAATAAAAACTATCATTTTCTTTTTCTCTAATTATTTTATTTGTTAATGAGATTAAAAATATAGTATGATTTTTATCTTCTATTGCCACTTTATCTTCTTTTACTACTCCTCCACATTTTTGTATTTCTTTTTGATAAAAACTAATCACTTCTTTAAAATCATTTTTTTCTTCAGCAATTTTTTTTGCCTTTTTAATTCCATCATTTTCAATCTGCCTAACTCTCTCTCTAGTAATTTTGAAACTTTTGCCAATTGATTCTAGTGTTTCTGGTTTTTTAATTTTACTTAGGGCAAATCTGCGAGAAATCACCTCTCTTGTTCTTTCAGGAAGCTCTTTTAATATGTTTTGTGATATTATTTTAGAGTTCATGATTATTTTTTCTTGTTCTTATAATTATTCCAAGCTACTAGCAATGGACTTGATAAAAATATTGATGAGAAAAATCCGACAAAAATACCTATCCCCATAACTAAGGTAAAGTACTTCAAGCTTTCTTCATTCATAAAGAAATAATACAAAGGAATTAATACAAGCAATACCGTAAAAGATGTATTCAAACATCGAACAAATGTTTCATTTAAACTTTTATTAACTATTTCAGAGTATGAAAGCTTATTTTCTCTTTTAAGGTTCTCTCTAATTCTATCGAAAATAACAATGTTATTATTAATTGAATAACCAATAATTGCTAGAAGTGCAGTAATAATAGGTATATTAATTTGTATATCATAATAATATCCTAAAAAGGCTAAAA
>JAQUXE010000015.1 GCA_028692555.1 Minisyncoccota bacterium | reverse complement strand
TAGAAGATGTTATGGCATTTTTTGATTTAGCAAAAAACAAATTTGAAATAAAAAGTGATGAAGACTTAACAAAGGTATTTAATAAATTTATAGAATGTAGTCCTCAAATACATCCATTAGCATTAGGAAATGTTAATAGAACACATAATCTCATAAGACAACTAGCAAAAAGACTTTTAAAAAGTCATAACTCTCCAATGAAGGAAGATGAAATTGAAAAAATAGTTGATTATTTCACAGAGAAACTTTATTCCCATCAGTATTTTATAGGTAGAAAAGAAGCAAAAGACGACCTAGGAGTTAGAACAGTAGTTAATGCTGACGAGTCACTTGCAAAAGCAATGACAGATTTATATGAAGAATATGCCACAGAGATGGAACTTGGGAATAATTGGAATCCTGAAATTGAATTAGGCAATAACTTTCAAGCAAAAAAAGATTACAATTTAGCAAGGATAGAAAGCATAGAAGAATCTAATTATTTCGAAATTTCCATTGATTTTAAAAAAGGTCAAGCTAATGCTTCTCAACAAACACCTCAGGGTATAATTCAAGTTCCACAAGAACAAGTTATGTGGAAAATTGTTGGACAGGGGTGGAAATAATAAAACATAATTAAATAATATGACAAAAATTAATTTTATACATATTTGTGAAAATGCTTTTTCATCAAAAGAGAGCGGAAACCTTAATTTAATTGGTATTTTTGATGGAATAAATAGTAAAAATTTTCCAGCATTACATCCATTATTCTTTTTAGTAGCTAATATTGTCTTAGAAGAAAACAAGGAACATGATGTTAGTATTACCGTGAAAAATACTGGAGATAGCAGTGATTCATTTACGACTTCAACTTTTAAGGTTTCTGGAGACAAGGCACAAATAATTTATAAATTTATAAATTATAATTTTAAAAGTGCTGGAAATTATGAATTTTGTATCAATATTGATCAAGAACAATTAGAACCAACAACTATTAAATTAAAACAAATTTAAAAAATTATTAATATGATTAAGGTTATAAATGATTCGAAAAATTTTAGCAATATTAACGATAATATTAATTATAAAAATGAAGATTCAAATTTTACTTCGGCAGAAGTTTCTAAGACATTAGAGGAGCAGGATAGACTAATGGAAAAGCTTAGAGATGAATCTAAAAAGACACAAGAGGAGCAGGATAGAATAATGGAAAAGCTTAGAGATGAATCTAAAAAGACACAAAATCTTGTCTATATAGGATTTATTGCCGTATTAGTAGTTTTAGTAAGCACTGTTTTAAGTGCTTTTTATTTTATTTTCCAAAATCAGTTTGGAATTTCATATGCTAATGAAATAAATTTTAAATACGATAGTGTTTTAAGAACACAGCAAGAACTTATTAATGAAAATCAGAAAATTTATACTGACATTAATAAAAATAACATTACACTCGATTGTTTTAAACATAGGGGATACTTTTCGTATTCTTGTTTTGATAATCGATAATAACTGTAAATCTTTACTTAACTTTAGAAAAACACTAGAGATAATCTTTGTCTGTTATTGGTTACGGCCGAGGGGACTTTCTAGATGGGATATACAAGATACTTTTGAAGAAGGTGAAGTAAATTAATAAGTATTGACTCTTGTTTAAAAAAGTGTAATAATTTAATTACAAATAGTATCATATTTGTAATTAATATAATACACAATAAAATGAAAAAAAGATTACTTTTTGATGAAATTAATAAGCAGATTAATCATAAAAATGCCATAGTTATTATTGGTTCAAGACAAGTGGGGAAAACAACTTTGATGAAACAGATTTTTGACGAAATTGAAAGTCAATCAAAGTTATGGTTTGACTTTGATAATCCATTAGATCAGAAGATATTTGAAGATATTGAGTATAAAAATATCTATGAAAGGCTCTTGAAGATGGTTAACAATAAAGAAAGATTGTTTATTTTTATTGATGAAATTCAGAATTATCCAGAAATTACTAAAGTTATTAAATATTTTATAGATCATTACGGAGTTAAATTTATCGTAACTGGATCATCTAGCTTTTATTTGAAAAATCTTTTTCCTGAGTCGCTAAGTGGCAGAAAATTTTTATACCAATTATCGCCCCTAAGTTTTAGAGAGTATCTTTATTTTAGAGATAAGATGACGAGAGATGATGCTATGATTAGTGATATCGGTAATATTATTAAAAATTATGATTATCTTTTGTCTAAAAAGTTAGAAAGTGACTATGAAGAATATCTTAAATTTGGAGGATTTCCTGAGGTAGTGCTCACTAGTGATAATGAAACGAAAAAACAGATACTTAAAAATATATTTACTTCATTTTTTGAAAAAGATATTCAAATAATAGCTGATTACAAAGATATTAGAGAGTTAAGGGACTTAATATTATTATTGGTTCCAAGAGTTGGGTCATTAATAGATGTAACAAGAATAAGTAGCGAATTAGGTGTTTCAAGGGTTAAGGTATATTCCTATCTTGAATTTTTAGAAAAGACATTTATGATAAGATTAATGCCTAAGTTTTCAAAAGGAATTGATAGGTCGGTCGCGGGAGGCAAAAAAATATATTTTAGCGATACGGGGATACTAAATGCCATCGGCTATGTAAACGACTCTCAGCTTTTTGAAAACGCTGTTGTAAATCAGCTTGCTTTTTTTGGGGAATTGTCTTTTTATAATAAGAAAAATAAAGCGGAGATAGATGTAATTTTGAATAAGAAGACATCTTTTGAGATAAAGATGAGTGGAATTGAAAAAGATTACGAAAAGCTTAATCAATTATCACAATCATTAGGAATAAAAGATTTTTATATTATTTCTAAAAAAAATATTAATAAAAGTGGATTTATCTCAGCATCATTATTTTAGTTAGCGATAGATAAGTCAATGACATCCTTTGAAGATATTACTTATGTCTCACCAGTCATTGCTTTCATTATTGTTGTGATTGATTGGATATATACAAGATACTTTTGAAGAAGGTGAAGTGAAGTGAAAAGTAAAGAGGGGCCCTTACAGGGACCCTTTCGTCTTAATGGGTGTATTTTATCATCATATATTGAAGTTAGTCAATTATGCAAAAAGAAAGTTAGAATTTTTAATAATATTGAAACTAATTTGATTTATTATAATTACGATGTATAATGTAATTAAAGTATGAGCAAGTTTGCAAGACCTAAAAAGTTAGTATTTTGTAATAATAAAGGAGGGGTTGGGAAAACAACACTTGCTTTTAATTGTGCCGTTAATTTTGCTAAAAAAGGATTTAAAACTGCACTAATAGATCTAGATCCTCAGTGTAACCTTACCTTGCAATCATTGGGTCCTAATTTTTATAGCAACACTTTGTTTTCTAATAGTGATAAAACGATTTATGATATATTAAAACCAAAGATTGAGGGATCAGGCGACATAGATAATGGTGTTGAGTTGCGAAAGATTAGAGATAATTTATTCATATTGCCGGGAGACAATCAGCTTTCTCTTTTCGAAAATTTACTTTTATCAAGCTATAATCAAGCTACAGCTGGTGAATTAAGGGGTTACTCTGACACAAGTGCTATTGATAGGTATTTGAATGAAATTGGAGCATCAGAGAGCATAGATATTTTTGTCATCGACACTTCTCCTAGCTTAGGAGTATTAAATAGGATTATTTTTTTGGGGGTAGACTATTTTGTTGTGCCATTAAATCCAGATAGCTTTAGTTTACAAGGAATTAAAAACCTTGGTCCAGTTTTTGAAGCATGGAAAAAGGTTTGGGCTAACACTGCTAGGGCAGTGGCTGTATCTGGGAATACACCAAGTAATCATGTTCTAAAAGGGGACGCTCTTTTTATAGGATATGTGATTAATAATTTTACTGTTTATGGAAAAAAGATAATAAAATCTCAAAGAGATTGGGAAGATAATATTCCAAGCGAAGTAAAGAAATTTTTATCAGAAAAACATGGCAGAAATGGACTTGTTGAGAAAAGTTGGCGCAATCCACTTGGGGAATTGCAGAACTATGGACAACTAGCATTACGTTCTATGGATTCTAATTTAGCCATTGAGGAATTTAGCCAAGATATGATTAATAGTCTTCCAGTAGGAACAACTGAATTGTATGAAAAAGCACTAAAAGAAATTAATTATTTGTCAGACAATATTCTTGAGGTATTAAAAGAATATTGAAAATGAGTAGTTTTATCAAAGTTAGAGAAAAAATATTTAATATTTTGGGAAAATAAAACTCCCTGATGGGAGTTTCGGAGGCCTAAGCCCTTTATGCTTTAATGATAATTAATAATATTATAATGTCAACTACCCATATATAGAAAGTCAAAAATGCACCTCTAAAGAAGTGCATTTCGATTTTAATAATATATAAACATATGATTACATTATTGCCTGTATTAATAAGTGGGTTTAGTGGTGGTGCTACTAAGGGGACTAATAGGATATTTGAAGCATCAGTACAGTTTATTTCACTGTAATGATGTTTTTGTCCGGTTTTAGCGGCTATGGCGATAGATCAATGAATGATATCGCTTGAAGGAATTGACTATGTTTTTCCAGCTATTGCTTTCATTATTGGTTGCGACGGAGGGGATATATACAAAATACTTTTGAAGAAGGTGAAGTAAGGAATATTGACAATAATCTTTATTCTATTATAATGGAAATATAGCTAATATAATGGAATTATGAAAGATTTAAACAAATACATTTTTTTTACTATTGAACAAAAATTATTAGATTTTTTATTGATTAATACGGATAAGCAATATACGGAAAAAGAAATTAGTAATTTAACGGGGATGAAAAAATCATCTATTAATTTAGCATTACATTCATTAGTTGAATCTGGCTTTGTTACTAGAAAAAAAATAGGTCGCACTTCATTGTATGGTGTAAATTCAGATCATATAATTGTTAAAGAATTGAAAATATTACAAAATCTATTATTAATGTATCCATTGATCGAAAAATTAAAACTAGAAAGTCAAAAGATAATCCTTTTTGGTTCAAGCGCTAAGGGAACCAATACTATTGAAAGTGATATAGATATTTTTGTTCAAGCAAACGATATTGAAAAGATAAGGAGAATAATTAGCTCTTCTCAATTAAAAGACAGAATTCAATTAATAGCAAAAACACCGAAAGAAATGTTAACCATAAACAATCAAAAGCCATTATTTTTTCAAGAAGTGGAAAAGGGGAAATTAATTTGGGAAAACTATGGAAAACAGTGATTTCCAAAGATGCAAAGAACGAAATAAAATTTTAAAGCTAGAAAAAGCTGAGACCTTGGTGCCCAAAGAAATTGAATTGGCAGATAATGATTTAAATTCTTCAAAAGAAAGCTTTTTAGATAATAATTATAAATGGTCAATTATTCAATCGTATTATTCAATGTTCCATACGGCCAGAGCTCTTCTTTATAATAAAGGTTATCGGGAGAAAAGTCATCTTTGTTTGATTGAAGCAATAAGAAATTTATATGTTCAAGAAGGAATATTGAATTTTAAATTTTTGGAGGCATTACAACTGGGAAAATCTCTTAGAGAAAATGCTGATTATTATGGTGATTTTAGCAAACAGAGTGCCGATGAATTAATGAATGTGGCGAGTGAATTTCTTAATGAAGTGAAGGCAGTATTATTTAATTGTTAGTTGTATTCGCTATTTATGCCTTTTTTAAAATTACTAAAAATATCAAAAGTATTTTAAAAGTGGTTAGTGTAAAATTTGCACATACCATTTTCCTTTGAGGGAATTACACATGTCTCACCAGCTATCGCCTTTATTATTAGTTACGGCCGAGGGGAATTTATAAAGAAGGTAAAATAAAATGAAAAAATCATCTAAACAAAACATAGCATTTATAGACGGTCAGAATTTATACAAGGGAACCACAGAAACTGACCCTAAGTGGACAGTTGATCTTTTCAAGTTTAGAGAATATTCAACTAAGAAATATAGTATAGAAAAAGCTTATTATTTCTTGGGATTCTTGGACGAAGAAAATCAAACTTTATATGATAAAATACAAGAAGCCGGTTTCATTATAAGGTTCCGCGAGCATAGTTCATCCATGATTGGTAAAAAGAAAGGAAATGTTGATTCTGATATTATCTTTGATGTTATGAGAAGAATGTATGAAAAAGAACCTTTTGATAAGATAGTTTTGGTTTCGGGAGATGGAGATTATAGAATGTTAGTTGACTTCTTAATTAAAGAAAAAAGATTTAAGAAAATATTGTTTCCCAATAAGGACTTTGCTTCTTCTTTGTATAATAAAATAACAAGAGCTTATTTTGATTATTTAATTAACGTTAAGCACCTAATAGAAAAGAAATAAAAAAAGGGGGCCTTTGCAGGGACCCTTTTGTCTTGATACTTAATTTATACCATTACACATCAGGGACTGTCAAGGCTTCAATAACGATGTTTAGATGAAAGGTTAAGTAAAAAACAAAATGGAAAGTATATACAAGATACTTTTGAAGAAGTTAAGTAAGGAGAGCATCGATATAAAACCTACTTGTGAATGTACTTATCTAAAGTAGGTAAATATTTAATCATATTTCTTCCTGTTTTAATTGATGGAAAGGAGTTGCACGTATTTATTTTGTTGATTTCATTATTGGTTGCGTTGTAGGAGATTAACAATGCTTTTTGACACTTATCAAAGTAAGTGTAATAATCTAATTACAAATAGTTTTATATTTGTAATTAACATAATACACAATGAAATTAAGGAAAGATGACTTTTTATTTTATCTATAGTATAATAGTATCATGATAAAAGAAGCTAACTGTTGCAAAAATTAAAACAGTTCAATGAAGAATTAAATAAGTAAATGGTTGGTGCAAATTTTACACTAGACCAAAGATATTCTTCTTATAATCTAGATATCGTCTTAATAATTAGCGTTAAGTAATAATAAATAAACATATGACAAATTTATTTAATAAAAAAATGTCTTCATTTTTAGTAGCTGCACTTGTTGTGGCGGGTGGATTGTTTGTTGCCACTGAAAGCCCTCTTGCTTTTTCTGGAGGACCCCCACCTCCACCAGTATTAGACTTAGTTACCTTCGTAGCGCCAACGGATCAAGTGTTAAAATTGCCAACAGCTAATAAAGAAGCAGTAATAACAGCTTTGGGAAGTTTATTGCCAACAGTAGCGGTTACAACAGACATAGCAGGCATAGAAAAGCTATCATTAGTATGGAGCTATGATGCGTCTGATAATAACAATAAGGCATATGATCCCGCTCCTGGCGCAACTAATGTCTTTGCTTGGACAGCAGTAATGGGAGTGGTAACTAATCCTAATTCCATACCAACAGCTGGAACAATAATAGTTACCAACCTCGTTGATAGTTCTGCTATTGCAAGAACATCATCAGGAATATTCTATTCTGACGCAGGTCCAATTGTGAAGAAAACAACTGATAATAATTTTATAAATATAGCAACAAGTTTAGGTGGAGGAATAATTAACTATACAAGTAGTAATCCAGCAGTGGCTACAGTAAACTCAATAACGGGGGAGGTAAAGATTATGGGGGCTGGCTCAACAGTGATTACAGCAAGACAAGCAGAATCAACAACTCATACAGGTGGCGTGGCGAATTATACATTAATAGTTTCACTTAACTCACCAACAATAACATTTGCAGAAGAGGTTGTTAAAAAAGTGTTATCTGACAAACCATTTATAAATGTAGCAACAGGTAGTGGAGGTGGAGCAATTACTTACACAAGTAATGATGTAGGTATAGCAAAAGTGAATTCAAGCACAGGAAAAGTAACAATCGTAGGAGTTGGAACAACAACAATTACAGCAACGCAAGTAGAATCAGCAACTCACGAAGGAGCAAGCGAAGATTATGTTTTAATCGTTTCGCCTAGTTCATCAACACCAGCATTTACCGCTGCAGATCCAGTTGCTACAACATTACCAGATCCAGTGTTGAATCTTCCAAGTGATAAACCGTCAACGTCAGCAATTACTATTACAGATCCAGTTGCTACAACATTACCAGACTCAGTGTTGAATCTTCCACATATTAAACCATCATCACCAGATGAAGTACAGGCCAATAGAGTAGTGTTATTAAAATTTTTAGTAAATCTTATTTCTAATTTATCAACTCCAGCGTTAGTATCATCAAGTCACCTTGAGACTGAATCATTTAATAACTTTTTAAGCCAAGGAATGAATAATGGTGAAGTGAAAAGACTTCAACAATTCTTGGTATCTCAAGGAGGTGATATTTATCCAAGAGGTCTTGTTACAGGGTATTATGGGATTCTAACACGACAAGCAGTTGGTAGGTTCCAAATTGCTCAAGGAATAGTTTCTAGTGATTCTGATGTAGAATACGGAGTTGTTGGACC